>DZCT01000551.1 GCA_022736535.1 Desulfatirhabdium butyrativorans
CACGCAGACGGACACAGACGGAAAGCTGAAAATTTTTATTGTCCTGTGTCTGTGTAGGTCTGTGTGTGTCTGTGGCAAAAAAACAGACAGATTGTAACTCAGAGGGCGGAGCTATCTCTTTACAAAGGCATAATCAAAAATCCTATGTCTATACAGATAAATTTGATTATATTACAGTGAATTGTAAAACTTCGGATGTTCCGATTTTTTCACAGTCAAATTTTATTCAGCCTTCGTTTCTGAATAAAGTCGCATGGCATACACTTTATGTCCTGCTTGTTTTCACGCCGCTTGTCCGAGGCGCTGTTCACGACTGGGCGGTGAGCATTATTCATCTGCTGACACTGCTGTCACTGACTGCGTTTTTGTTGGACAGGGCATTGACGCAGCATTGGCAGCGTATCAGAACGGCGATGGACAAACCGATTTTTTGTCTGATGATGCTGGCGGTTCTTTCCTGCTTTCGCTCGGTGCATCCTTACAGCAGTCTGTGGGCAACAGTGCTGCTGATGAATTATGTGACGATTTTTTATCTGATTGTTCATATTGTAACAGACCGCTCGCGGCTCAGAAATCTGATATATCTGATAATCGGCATGGGCGTTTTTCTTTCGATTTTCGGTCTGTTGAAGCGATTCGGCATGAACCCTTTTCCGTGGTGGAATTACGGGAATCTGAATTATCCTTCCGAATTTCTCTCCGCCGTTTATGGAAATCACAACCATTTTGCCGGATATATGGAAATGGTCATTCCGATGATGCTGGGACTTTTTCTGTTCAGCTTCAGCGGGGTAAAACTGTTACTGATGTTTGTGATGCTGACAGCGATGATTCTTTCTCTGTCAAGGGGCGGATGGATTTCCTGTTTCCTGAGTCTTTCTTTTATGTGCTTTGCATTGCTGACAGACCCGCATTTCAAACGCAAAGGTCTGATGCTGTTTCTGATCCTCTTGACATCATTTGCATTTTTTATTATTATCGGCAGCACTTCTGTGGTGGAACGGATGCTCACGGCAACACAGAAAGCAGAGGATGAAAGTCTCGATTCCCGAATAACAGCATGGAAAGGGATTTTGGATATGATCGCTGATTATCCTGTATGCGGCACGGGTCCGGGGACTTATGCGCTTGCCGTTACAAAATACCAGCCTCCGGGGCTGAACAGCCGCTTCACAACAGCACATAATGATTATCTTCACTTTATTTCCGAAGTCGGTCTGCCGCTGATTGCAATTCTGGTCTGGATGATGATTGCGCTTTACAGAGCAGGTTTCAGGAAATTAGAGAACCCCGGTCGTCTGGTCCGGGGAACGACGTTGGGCGCACTGTCCGGCATTACGGCTGTTCTCTTTCACAGTGCCGTGGACTTCAATCTTCATATTCCGGCAAATGCGATTCTGTTCACGGTTCTGGCGGCGGTTGTGGCTGCTCCGATTCCGAGAATCCGCAAAAACCATTCTTTTCCCAAAGGCGGTGCGCTCATGAAACAATATCTGATACCAAATCTCTATTGAAAGTATGCTCTCATTTTCTTTCCCGCAGAGGGCACAGAGCGTGAAAAAACCGCAGAGGACACAGAGAATTTTAAAACTCTGTGAACTCTGTGTATTCTCTGTGAACTCTGCGGGAAAAAGTATCATATAAAGTCAATAGAGATTCGGTATGACTCCTGAACGGATCATCAAAACAGCGATATTTATGCATACGGAATGGGGTCTGACTTTGCAGAAGATGAACTCTGATACAGGAAAACTTTCGGGAAGGAGGAAATGACAATGACAATTCAACACCGATCCGTATTTGTCAGACAGACGGACCCGCCCCGTCCGGCCAGGGAAACCTTGCCCACAATGTATGATTTGCCCAGCGAAAATCCGGAGGAACCCGGTATGCCTGACCAATTTCATATCTGGCAGTCCGATCTGCTGACACAGACCTTTCGTCCGCCCGACTATGCCCCGGATCAGATGCTGATTGCCAGTGATCTGAATCTTTACTATGATGTGCGTCATCCGGGCAATTACAAACGCCCTGACTGGTATGCTGTGCCGGGCGTACCCTATCTGTATGAGGAGCAGGAACCCCGATTAAGCTATGTGATCTGGCAGGAGGGTGTCGTACCGTTAGTCGTGGTGGAACTGCTTTCGCCCGGCACCGAAAAAGAGGACCTCGGTATGACCTTGGGAAAATCCGACAAACCGCCGACCAAATGGGAAGTGTATGAGCAGATACTGGGCATTCCTTATTATGCGGTATTCAGCCGTTACACAGACAAATTCCGTGCGTTTGAATTGGTCGCCCGAAATTACCGTGAAGTTCCTCTGCCTGAAAACCGTCTGTGGCTGCCGAACTTGAAACTGGGACTGGGACTGTGGCACGGAAGACATCAAGGGCTGGAACGCAAATGGCTGCGCTGGTATGATGCGGACAAGAACTGGTTTCCCACCTTCGCCGAACGGGCGGAGCAGGAAAAACACCGGGCAGAGCAGGAGAAATATCAGAAAGAAAAATTGCTTGCCCAGCTCAAAGCCATAGGAGTCGAGCCGGATCTGTGACTGAAGCAATTCAAATGGGATCCGGAGTGCTGAAATGAAGCGGAGCGAAGGCACGGAGCGGAACGGAATTTCAGCAGGAACTCATACCCGGAGTGCTGAGATGTTCGGGATCGGGCAGAGGAATTGAGAGAACAACCAGCCACAGACACACGCAGACGCAGACAGAGCAGATAAAACATTTCGGGTTTTTTTCTGTCTGTGTCCGTCTGTGTGTTTTTGTGGCTAAAGACAGATCATTCCGAATATTTTTTAGCCACAGACACACGCAGACATACACAGACAGGGTAAAACAATTTCAGTTTTTTGTCTGTGTCCGTCTGTGTGGGTCTGTGGCAGAACAGGGACAGCGTATTGCGGAAAACACCGGATGAATTTATTCAGGAAATGAAATATGCGGCAATTG
>DZCT01000552.1 GCA_022736535.1 Desulfatirhabdium butyrativorans
CCGGCGCTCCGACCACCAGCACAAATTCTTGCTCCGAAAGCACGATTTCCGTGCCTTCCTCCATGCCGAAAGGCGCGACGCACAGGGCTTTTATCGGCGGCGGCATTCCCGGAACCGAGGGCAGCGACGCGGCAACACCGATATAGTACGACTTTGCCATGCCGCCCCGTATCCGTATCCCGTGACCCCGCCGCGCCATGCCGTAATATGCCGCGCCTTTGGCGACTGCCAGATCAAAATCCTTTGTTTCAATTTCCCGAACCGGCGCCTGCTGCGCTCCCGGTTTTCCCCAGGACGAGACCACGCTCACTGCCTGTTTTCTCACAGAATCGGATTTCATGACGCCGCCGTTGAACAGGATGGCGGTGGGAACTTTCATTTTTTCTTCACGGGAGAGAAAATGCGCCAGATGATGCGTGATGGCAGGATCAGCCTCATAAGAAAGACCGATTTCCTTGATGCCGACTTTTTTTCCGCCGGAGGGCTTTGTATTTGCCGTGCAGCCCGGAAAAAAACCGTCTAAAATGATTTCTTCAATTTCTTCCCGGGTGATCTTTGTTTTTTTGGTCCCGCCGATGAGACTGCTGCCCCCGCCCAGAATGGTGACAGGACTTTCTTTGATCTCAGGATTTGCCAGAATGTTTTCTTTTGCTTTGCGGCAACTGTGCCAAAGTCCCCGCATCTGCCATGCGTCTAAGCGCTGCCCTTTTTTGAACATGCGCTTGAAAACCGAATAGGCAAGCGCGAGGTCCATATTATCCCCGCCGATAAGGAGATGATCTCCCACCGCGATGCGTTCCAGCACCAATTCTCCCGCTTCTTCTGAAACGCTGATCAGCGTGAAATCGGAAGTGCCGCCCCCCACATCGCAGACCAGCACCAGATCGCCTTTTTTAACCTTTTTCCGCCATTTGTCTCCCGAAGCCTGAATCCATGCGTAAAATGCGGCCTGGGGTTCTTCCAGCAGGGTGACGTGCAAAAGTCCTGCCATTTCAGCGGCTTTGACAACAAGGTCTCTGGCAACCGCATCAAAAGACGCGGGAACGGTCAGCAGAACATCCTGATGCTCGATTTTGAGATTTTCCTCTTCCGCAGCCATCGTATAGTTCCACGCGTCACGGATGTGCCGTAATATCAGGGAAGCCGCCTCTACCGGCGAGATTTTCGTGATGTCGTCGGGACCTTCCCAGGGCAGAATCGGCTTGTTTCTGTCCACTAATTTGTGACAGAGCCATGATTTGGAGGAAGAAATCAGATGATGCGGAATTTCAGTTCCCCGCTCTTTGGCGAACTCTCCGACGGCAATCTTGTTTTCCTCATTCCAGGGCAGCCGAAGGTCTGTTTCCGAAACTTCGTGCTTTCCGGGCACCAGTATGAAAGAAGGGAGAATTTCACGTTTTTCTACTGTACCCGCTTCCACAAGCTGCGGGATTTCAAGGACGCGTATATCCGGCGTTTTACCTTTTTCGATATTCGCTTCCGTATAGGCAACCACCGTGTTGGTCGTGCCTAAATCAATTCCGATAACATAAGTGGGATTTGACAAGGGGTTCACCTCCTTGGGGGTGAGAGGTCAGAGGTTCGGGGTCAGGGGCGGTTTTCTGCCTCTTACCTCTCACCCCGAACCCCTCACCGACAGATTTATACAATTTCAACTTCCGCAGGGGCAATGATACTCGGATCCCGGTCCCCGGAAAGCACGGGAAGATCAAGCCGCGCAGCTTTCCAGCCTCTGTGTCGGACAATACCTTTAAACGGCGGTTCTCCGGTGACATTGCCGGTCAGTTTCACCGCATTTGAATCAAAACCGGGCTGAATCATAATCTCGTCTCCTTCATTTTCCTCAACCACCGGTTTGGACGCCATATACTTGCTCATCGCCTTTTTGCAGTTTTCATGGATGCTTCGCACAGCCCCGCCGATCTGTTCGTCTTCATACTGTTCCAAATCTTCCGAAAAAAAATCCAGCAGACGCCCTTCTTTCTGAAATGCAGACAGCAGATGCAGGAACATGCGGTTATCATTTTCCTTCCGCTCTTTTGTCGCAGCCGGCGGCGAGGCAGAAGTTTTTTTCACAGATTCCGAAGGTTTGATCTTGGCTTTCATATTGGCGATATTGGCGCTGATCAGATACGACTTTTCCATCAGTTTGACAAAAGAGCGACGGGAAAAAAACCACAGCATAAATCCGAACAGAAAAAGAATACCCGTGGAAACCGGGACAAAGAAGACTTTCAGCATGTCGGTCGTCAGGTTTGCCTGTCGGATAAATTCATTCAGTTCCGGGAAATTGACCTTGTTTTGCGCCACGAATAATAGCAGAATTTTTTCGGAAACAATTGTCAGGGCAAAATAAAAAGCCGAATTTACCATAAGAGACAGCAGCCCCATGAAAAAGATGATCCACCACAATGAGCGACGGGAATATGCTCTGATAATCTCCATACACCTATTCTCCTTAAACTGAAAACTGAAATAAACTTTCAACAATAAGTGATCGTGTTATTAAATATATTATTTTTTAAGACTGTCAAGAATCATTTTAAAAAATATATCAGACTTTTTCGGAAATAAAAAAGGTTCTCGCATCTGTTCTCAGCCTGGGCCGCAGAGAGCGCAAAGAAAGAAAGACAGAAAATATCCGGTCTGAAATTTTCAGCAGCTTTGCGCTCTTTGCGAGAGACTCAGCCGCTTATTTCCGAAAATGTCTATTGTAAAAAAAAAGCGGCAGAGAGATTTTCTTCCGTGTTTTTCTTTTTAAATTAAACACCGCAAAACTGAAAAGCAATTTTTTATGTTTTTTTGCAACGGCCCAGGCTAAGAACAGATCAGCCTCGCCTCTTTTATCTTGTGAAAAAGCGGATGTTGTGATAACTGTCAATTCGTTACGCAGTTGCGGTTCTCGTTCCCACGCGCCGCGTCAATGCCGTCAAGCTGACAATTCCGTAAATTCCG
>DZCT01000553.1 GCA_022736535.1 Desulfatirhabdium butyrativorans
CTGTGATCTCTGCGGGAAACAAAATGAGAGAATACTTTCAATAGAGATTCGGTATTAGCGCCCTTTGCGTACTTTGCGAGAAACATTATCTTTGCAAAAAATACTACAATTAGAACAATGAGATCAAAGCCTTATAAAAACGCCTTTCGCCTTGAAACACAGACGGAAGATGTATTTGAACGACTGTATGCGCTGAATCCGGAACTGACAGAATGGACTCTGATGCAGGAGGCTAATTTCGCTCATGCCTTTGCCGAAGGCTATCTTGAACTTGCCGAAAATACAGATTCAAATCATCTGAATGACTACTGCCGTCTGACGCGTGAAGCCGGAGAAAAAGGACCCACGCTGGGGCAGATCATGGCGACTTATCTCACGCCGGTATTCAGATACGGAAAAAACGGTTTCCTTGAGCATTTTCTGCACACGGTTGACATCATGCTTGCCAAGGGCGTCTATACGCTGAACCGCCCTTTGGAGGCAATGGCGGCGATTTTAGACGACGGAGACACAGCATCCGGCGATGTTTATCTCAATCTTCTCGGACAGGCTTTTTCGCATGAACTCACCTACAACCAGAGCCTGCATCTGTCTTACAATCTGCCGACTGCCGTGCTGTCTTTTGTCTCATCAAAGCGCCGGTGGCAGATCGAGTCGCTCCGCCGGGTCATAGAGAGAGATTTTCGCCTTGCAGAGCCTTTTCTGGAAGGCATGGAAAAAGGTCTGCATCTGCTTTCAGAAGCGGCATTGCATGATTTTGTCTCTTTGGGATTGGAAAACTTTCATAAAAGTCAAGGTCTTGGCAGAAATTTCCTCTCTTTGGATTCAAGACTCGGCATTGAGACATACACGGAAATGTTGGTGACGGTTTCTTTGTCTCAGGTTCGGCAGCAGTTGAATCGCTATTTACAAGCGAGAGGTACGGGGTTAGGGGTTCGAGGTCAGGGGATTGCCACGCTGCCGACCTCTCACCCCGAACCCCTTACCCCGAACCTTCCCTCCGTGTTCTCAGACGGAAAGTTTATCTACCTGCCTGATGAAATCAGCCTGTTCGAGAGCAGAAACGAGAATGTCAATCTTTACAAATGTCTCGTGAAACTTGAATCTGCCTATTACGAATTTGGCGCATTTGACTTTGATCTCGAAAGAGTGATTGACTCGCTGGCTGAAGCGCAACCCTCTGACCTCTCACCCCTGACCCCGTACCCCAAACCCAATGTTGACCTCTCACCCCTGACCTCTCACCCCGAACCTGATGTCGAACGATTCTTCCGCCTTTTTCCCATGCCGTCATTGGCTGCGGATTTGTTTACGATTTTCGAGCAGGGACGCATTCGGAAGATGCTGAACCGCTTTTATCCGGGAATTGTCCGACAGGCTTTTCCCCTGCTTCAAGCCGAAGTCCGGCGCATTTTCAGAGAAGAAAAAACGCTTGCCCCGATTTTCCTCCTCTATTTAAAAGCCGCGCTCGGAATGTCTCATGATGCGGAGTTTTTCCCTGTCAGCAATACTGTACTGCATGAGATAAATAACATCGCAGAACTGTTTGAAACCATGATTGAAGCAAATCCTGCTGTTGAAACCTGTGCGGAATTGGTTTTGCGAATTTACGGAGACATGGAAAATCTGATTCAGAAGAATGACTGCAAGGCGCTGAAAACGCCCTTCGGCTGGAAATGCCGGCATGATCTTTTCTTTTCCGCTTTCAGAGATGTTGAGCAGACCGCAGAGACAATAAAAAGCAGGCTTGAAGCAAAAGGGCTTAAAGCGTATAAATCCGATATAAAAAAGCATCTTATTGAAAAAAACGGCAGGATTTCCGCCGAAGATATTCAGAAAATCGTGCAATGCAGAATGCAGCAGAACAGGGCTTGCGAAGCCGGTCAAATCAGTATTTCTCTTGAAAGTCTCAGAGAAATTCTCGGAACAGCGGAAATGCCCTGTCTTGAAATCCAAGCCCCGGATGAGGCAAATGTCTTCTGGCATAAAGAATGGGATTGCCGTCTCGGAGATTATCTTCAAGATCATGTGCGGGTGCTTGATAAGTTTATAAACGGCGTGGAAAGCGATTTTTATTCCTCCGTGCTGAAGCGTCGGCGGGGGTTAGTAAAGCAGATTCGCCATGCCTTTGAACTCCTGAAACCCGAAGGTATAACGCTGTTGCGGCAATGGATAGAAGGCGATGAATTTGACTACCGTGCGCTGCTTGATTTTGCCATAGACCGAAAAGCGGGCATCACGCCTTCGGAGCGTTTGTATATCAAGCGTCTCAAGCAGCAAAGGGATGTGGCGGTCTTGCTGCTCACCGATCTTTCCCGCTCCACGGCAAATCTGGTTCCCGGCACGCAGTCAAGCGTCTTGGACATTGAAAAAGAGGCAATTGTTTTGTTTTGCGAGGCATTAGTTGTTGTGGGCGACGCGTTTGCTGTCGCGGGTTTTTCGGGAACCGGCAGGCTCGGCGCGGACTATTTCAGAATCAAAGATTTTGACGAAGAAATGGGCGAGGCGGTCAAAGCCCGGATCAATGCCATGTCGCCCCAGCGCAGCACCCGCATGGGCGCGGCAGTGCGCCACGCCTTATTCCAATTGGAAAAAGTCCCTGCAAAAGTGCGCCTGCTGCTGATTCTCAGCGACGGCTTTCCCAATGACGCGGATTATAAGCGGGAATATGCCATTGAAGACACCAGGCGGGCAATCTTTGAGGCGCAGGCGAAAAATATCCACGCCAGAGCCATCACGGTGAATCTTGTGGAAGATGCGAAATTAGATGAACTTTACGGCGCGCTTCACCACAATGTCATATCGGATGTCCGGGAGCTTCCTGACAAGCTTCTGCGGATTTACAGCGCGCTGACACGGTGATGTGTTTCTCGCAAAGTTCGCTAAGAAAAAAAATTATAAGAAAAGCTTTTCTTTGCGACCTTTGCGTTCTTTGCGAGAGACTATTTTTT
>DZCT01000084.1:0-11980 GCA_022736535.1 Desulfatirhabdium butyrativorans
AAAGCGTGTAGCTCTGATTTCCGGAGGCAAATTTGCCCAGGGTGGTCGAGAAATTCACGGGTGTCGCTTTCGGAACCGCTTTTCCGCTCACATCTTTGACCGAGACCGCGATCACGGAACTGAAACCGCCCACGGAAATGGTGGCGGGGTTGGGCGTGGCAATGACAATGCTGCCCACCGTGACCTGCGATGCGCCCCCGGTAAATTCCACGGTTGTTTTCTGCGAGACATTTCCGGCAGAAACGATGATTTCCGCAATTGCCGGTTCCGCGCCTGCAATGAGCGAAACCGTGACGGTTCCGGTGTCGTCGGGCGTGGAAACCGTATAAGTCTGATTTCCGTTGGCAAATTTTCCGGCTGTGGTGCTGAAAGTCACCCCCGTACCCCGTGTCACGGGCTTTCCGCTCACATCTTTGACCGTTGCCGCAATCACGGAGGAACTGGCGCCGTCTGCGGGAATGCCAGCCGGTACGGGTGCGGCGATGACAATGCTTGCCGGAACGGTCTCGGCAGCCCCGCCAGTAAATTCAACGGTTGTTTTCTGTGAGACATTTCCGGAACTGACTTTGATTTCCGCAATGCCCGTGGCCGTCCCCGCGATGAGCGAAACCGTAACCGTGCCGGTGTCGTCCGGGGTGGAGACCGAATAAGTCTGTGAGCCGTTGGGGAATTTTCCGGCAGTGGTTGAAAAGGTCACACCCGTGCCTCGTGAGACCGAGTTTCCGCCCATGTCTTTAACGGAAACCGTAATGGCAGAAGAACTGGCGCCGTCGGCGGGAATGCTTGCCGGTGCGGGCGTTGAGATCACAATGCTTGCCGGAATGCTCTGAGCCGTGCTGCCGGTAAAAGTCACGGTGACTTTCTGGGAAACGCCCCCGGCTTCGCAGCGCACTTCCGCTGTTGCAGGGCTGGTCCCGGCAATGAGCGAAACCGTGACTTTGCCGCTGTCATCCGGGGTCTGCACGGTGTAAGATGTTGAATTGTTTCTGAAATGTCCGGCTGTTGTCGTAAAGGTCAGACTCGTGCCTTTGGGCATGGCAGCGCCGGCAAGGTCTCTGATTTCAGCCGTAATCACCGAGGAGCTGGACCCGTCCGCGGGAATGTCCGCTGGACTCGGTGTGCTGAGGATCACGGCTGCGGACACCGCAGCCGAGACGGTTGAGACAAAATCAATGCTGATGCTCGAAGAAGCCGAGCCGCAATTCACGGTGACGCGAGCCGTTTCCGCGGTCGAGCCGGAACTCAGCATCACCGTGACATTGCCGGTGTTGTCCGTGGTGGCAAGTTCCATGCTCATTTTGCCGTTGGAGAATCTGCCCGCGGTGGTCGTGAAAATCACGGACGCGCCTTTTGCCACGGGATTTCCGGAACGGTCTCTGACAAAAGCGTCAATGACCGAGATCGCGCTGCCGCCGATCTGAATGCGGTCAGGGTCTGCACGCAATGAGACTGTCGCAGCCGGAGACGAACCGCCGCTGAACTCGACCGAAAGGGTCTGAGACACATTTCCCGCGCTGACCGTGACCTCGGCAATGCCGACCGTGGTTTCCGACATCAGCGAAACCGTGACCGTACCCGCGTCATTCGGGGTTTTCACGGTCGTGTCGGAGAGTTTGCCTTTGGTCGTGGAAAATCGGATTTCCGTGCCTTCGGGAACCGGGTTTCCGGAAAGGTCTTTGACAACCGCGGTGATGGCGGCGGAACTCGAACCGTTGGCGGAAATGCTTGTCGGATTTGCGGCAAGGGAAATCACCGCGGGAATCACGTCCGCGCCTTTTCCGGTAAAGGTAACGGAGATGTTCTGGGAAACGCCGCCGGCAAAACAGGTGACCTGCGCTTTACCCGGCGTGTCAGGCGCAATCAGAGAAACGGTGACGGTTCCGGTATCACTGGGGGTCTCGGTGGAATAGGTGTTTTTATTTCCGGGAAATCTGCCCATATCCGTGGAAAAATTCACCGCCGTACCTTGGGCAACCGGATTGTTGGAACTGTCAAGGACGGTTGCGGTAATGGAAATGGAACTGGCGCCGTCCGCGGGCGCGGATGCCTGAAATGCACTTAAAGTAATGCTTGCCGCCCCGGGACTGTCGGATGTGCCGGTCAGTTTGACGGTGACTTTCTGGGTTACGCCCCGTGCAAAGCAGGTGATTTCGGCAGTGCCGGGAACCGTTCCGGCAATGAGCGGGACAGAGACCGTGCCGTTGGCATCCGGAGTTTCCGTGGAATACAGTTGTTCGCCGTTGGCAAATTTGCCCAGAGTGGTGGAGAAAATAACGGTCGTGCCTTTGGCAACGGCAGCGCCCGCGCTGTTTTTGATAACTGCGGTCAGCACAGCCGAATTGGTCCCGCCAGCAGCCATGAGGGGCGGATCGGCAGTCAGACTGACCGTTCCGACTTCCTCGTTCTGATCTTTTACGGAAAAAACGGTGACCGTGGCTGTTGCGGACTGATACGCGACTTCGGAGGCGGAAATCTCCCCTGAACGGACTGTCGGCACGGAGGCGTCCACCCATGCTTTTATTTTCGCCTCTCCCGTACCGGAGGCAAGAAATATGACCGAAGCTTTGCCGTCAGAGCCGGTTGCGGCGCGTGCGATGCGCTCGTCGGAGTAGTAGGACTTGAATCTGCCGGTACCGGACATGACGGCAAAGCTGACATATTCGCCGCTGACCGGTGCGCCGTTCATATCCGAGACAATGGCGGTGATCGTGCTTTCGCTGTATTCGCCGTAGTCCCCGGCAATGACAGAGACCGGGTCCGCCATGACGCCGATCTGTCCTGCGCTCAGGCGGATGTCAAGGGTTCCGGTCACGCCGTTTTTGGCTTTTGCCTGAACGGTGAAGATATGGGGAAGCGATTCGACCGGCATTTTGGGGCTCGGAAGCGTGGTGGATGCCACGCCGGATACGGTGTATCCCCAGCCGTCGTAGTATTCGTAATATGTTTTGTCCGGGTCCGAGGTCACGGTAAAATCAATGCGCTCGGTGCCGGTGACGGCGTTGCGGTCTTTGTCTTCCGCGTACGCGCTGAGACTGATCTGCGTTCTGCCGTTTGCTGTCAGTTCATAGGACGTTGTGCGGAGGGTCAGATATTTTATCGCGGGAATGACTTCTGTTTCAGAAGTTGCGCCGGCTTCATATCTGCCGCCTTCCGCGCCGCAGCCGGCAAACATCAGTGCGGACAGTGCGAAAAAAATCAGAAATAATGCAGAGATGCAGGATGCAGCGTCTCTGCGGTTTGTGTGTTCGGGTTTCAATTTTTGTCCGGTCATTGAATTCATTTGTAAAAACTCCGTTTGAAAAAAAGGTTCGGGGTCAGAGGTTCGAGGTCAGGGGCATCAGCCCCGAACCCCTCACCCCGAACCCCTCACCCCGTTAATACTGCGTCACTTTCTGTTCCAACTGAACAATCATGGGTGTGATGAATATCATCAGTTCCTGATTTTCTTCCTGATCGGTTTTGGATTTGAACAGCCAGCCCAGCAGCGGTATTTTTGACAGCCCCGGCAAGCCGCTGATGCCTTCCAGTGTGTTCACTTTCTTGATCCCGCCGATCACTATTGTGTCGCCGTCATTGATGAGCAGTTCGGTTTTTGCCTCCTTGGTCGTCAGGGAGGGCGTGCCGGAAGTGATACTGGCGATGTCTTTTTTGACAATTGAAATCTTGACCGATATTCGGTCGTCAGGCGTCACATGAGGCGTGACTTTCAGCTCCAGATCCACATTTTTGAACTCTGTGGTTGTTTTGTCCCTTCCGCTGGCGTCAGTCGTGGTCACGGTGTAGGGAACTTCTATTCCCTGCTTGATGGTTGCCTCTTTATTGTCCAGTGTCAGCACTCTCGGCGAGGAGATAATTTTGCCTTTCTGCTGCGATTCCATTGCCATGAGTTTGGCGTTCAGCACCAGCGCGCTGCCGGCAAGGCGCATAAAGTCAAAGCCGATGCTGTTTGTGAAACCGCTCGGCGGGTGATTCACAGAAATATCATATCCGTAAGTGCCGCCCAGCAGGTCATAGCCTTTCTGGGGACCGATGCCCGCTGCCGAAGAACTGTTTGAAATCCCGCCGGAAGTCCCCCATTCGCTTCCCAATGCTTTTGAAAATGTGCTGGTCGCTTCCACCACTTTTGCTTCTATCAGCACCTGGGGCGTCACCCGGTCCAGCTTTTTGATAATTTCTTTTGCCCGTCTGATCTTCTCGGCTGTATCCGTGAAAATCACCATGTTGGTGCGCTTGTCAACGCTCACGCTGCCTCTGCCTTTGGTTACAAGGTCTTTGAGGTGGGGCAGGACTTCGCCCCTTGCATCGGAATAGCTCACCGCGATATATTCGGTCAGCAGGGGCTGCACTTCCTCCTGTTTCTGTTCGGAAAGTCTTTTCTCATGCCGGAGTTTCTCATCCGCCAGAATGGTCTTCATGGTGGAAATCCGCACGATGTCGCCTTCCATGGTCTTTCCCAACTGGTTCATTTTCAATACAAGGTCCAATATCTGATCCCAGGGCACGGGCTGTTCGAGCGAAAGCGTGACTTTGCCTTTCACATCTTTGTCAACCGCAAAGTTTCTGCCGCTGATTTCTCTGAGAATCCTAAAGACATTTCTGATGTCCGTATCAAAAAAATCCATGGCAATCTTTTCGCCGGTGTAATTCGGCGCAAGATCGGGAAGATCAATATCTGAGAACGGATCGGGCGTCTGCCGGGTTCGGGATTCTGAAGCCGGGATTCGGGGCACCGGCGTTTCATGCAGAGACGCAGGATTTTGCGTATCAATATTTTGTGCCGGCACCGGGGT
This sequence comes from Desulfatirhabdium butyrativorans, assembly GCA_022736535.1. Taxonomy (GTDB): domain Bacteria; phylum Desulfobacterota; class Desulfobacteria; order Desulfobacterales; family JAIFKL01; genus JAIFKL01. The sequence continues at coordinate 4,791 of DZCT01000084.1, forward strand.
TTGCGCCGGCGACGACGGCAGAGCCGGAACCTTATCCGTCAATGCAATCTCCGTTCCCCTGGTTACCGGAGGAATGGACGTGGCTTCAAAATTGACGCTCAGAAAATGTTTTCCCGACACCTGAGAATATTCGGCAAAATACGGCACAGATTCAGCCAGTTCGATTTCAAACAGCGCGGATTCTCCGTTCCCGCCTTTGCGGACCGGCGTGACCCGCGCCACTGCCCTTCCGTGACGGGCAGTATCCATCGCGCCCTGACGGAACCGGTCATCGGAAATTCGGGCGTTTTGCAGTTCCAGTTCCAATTTCCGGTCTGCAATTTTGCGGAGATCATATTTGACCGGCGAGGCGGTTTCCAGCATCAGCGTTGATCTGCCCGCATCTTCAGGCACAAACACCATCAGGTCAACCGACGCGGGCGGTCCCGCAGGAATCGCGGTCGCCTGTGCAAAACCGTCTTTGTGCGTTCCCACCCGTATGACCAGGCCGTTTTCGTCAGGATGCGCCCTGAAGTCGGAAAGCCATTGCTGCTGGGTTTCAACCGTGAGCTGAATTTTATCGGGAAATGCCTTGTGGCTGATGCGCTTTACCCACTGCGTGTCAACCGGAAAGGTCTGTTCTTCTTTATAGGGACTGCGAAGACCGAAGATGTCCGCCACAATTCGGGGCGGATTGTCCGCGGTATAGGTTTTGTAATTGGTGATGGTTCCGTCGCCTTTCACATTGATCAGAATGCCGTCGGGCGCGGGCGTGGTGTAAACAGATTCCAGATTTGCCGCGGCAGCCCGGGCAACAGTCGGCGCCTGATAATCGCCTGCGGGTTTTTCGCCCACATAGACCTCAAGCCCGTCCTGAAAGGGGTAGGCAAAGAATTTGGACAGATAGGACTTTGTTGTATCTAATACGACCCGCACCCGGTCCGGGTAGGCATAATAACGGACCTGCCTGACCCGCTCCGAATTGACCGGCACTTTTTTTTCTTCTTTATAAGGGCTTGAGATATTGAAGATGTCAAAGACAATGCGGGGCGGCGCTTCAATGGTGAAGGCTTTGTATTTGGAGATTGCCCCGTCCGCGCCCACCACCACTTTGAGGCTGTCTTTCAGCGGCGTGGCATAGACGGACTGGATCCGGGTCGCGGGGGTGAGGGTTGCCGGCGGGGTTCGGGGTTCGGGGTTCGGGGTTCGGGGCGCAGACGCTGTCTCCGAACTTCTCACTCCAGAGCCTTGTTCCGAGAGTTCGTTTTCCGGAACCCATGCTTTGCGTTTGGGGTCCCAGACTTCCAATATCGGGCGGGTGTCGGCAATGGGGTTCGGGGTTCGGGGTTCGAGGTTCGAGGCAAGGTTTTCCTCCTGAAGAGCGCCCCCTGACCCCTGACCCCTGACCCCTGACCCTTCTTTTTCAAAAGAAATGCGGACTTCCTTTCCTTCACGGGAAATCTGATAGGGAAGGTCTTTTTTCAATGCGATTTCAACGCGTGCGGTCTGTCCTTTTTCTTTATTTTCAGATGCTTTTACAGAAGACACCGCTTCGCTTTCGGGAAAAAGTTCGCCTTTGTTTCCGCTTTGGGGCGCGGGGATGTCCAGCAGGGTTTCGGAAAAATAGAGAATCACCGCGGGCGGCGTCGGCTGTCTGAACGATGTGTAGGTCAGTTCCCGGTCTCCGCTCACCGAGACATAGAATGAACCCGCGTCCTCCGATGTGCTGATATTGGTAATTTTGCCGGGACCGGCGGGCGCCGGGGACTCTTCCTCCTCCTTGAGGCCCGTCACGGAGGCGCATCCGGAAATCAGTAAGACGAGAAAGAGAAAAAACAGAAGTCCGGGGCAGGCAATGCCTCCTGCCCGCCCTGCGTTTCCGTGAAGCGATACAGCAGTATCAGATGTTGCCGTGTTACATCTCATAAAATTTATCTCCATAATTCCGCATCTTGAGTTCTCTTTTACGGATAACGATCTCGCCGAGGAGGTCTTCTTCCTCTTCTTCAACAATGATCCGGTCTCTTAAAATTTCCGAGACTTTGCCTGAATTGATGCCGATATAAGTGCCTTTTGTCACAATATATCCTTTGCCGGTCGCCTCTTCCACCAGTGCCTTGTTTCCTGATTCTGCCCGGATAATTCCGACCAATTTCAACTGGCTCAGATCAACTTTTTCAAGAGGCGTCATCGGAGTCCGCCGCGCTCTTTCCTTTTTCTCTTTTTTGGGCTTGTCTTTTTTCTCTTCTTCTTTTTTCGGCGCGCCGGTCTCTTCTTTGAAAAGCGGCGCGAAAGGATCCACTTTGCCCTTGGGGTCGTAACCTTCTGTTTTCGGATCGGCTTTCTTTTTTACTTCCATTCCGATGAGAGAAGCAATCGCGCTGTCGTCAACAGTGATATCGTCTACAGGTTTGTCCGTCGGCGCAGGAGCCGGGACATTCCCCCCGCTTCCGTCAGGAGGCAGAGTTGACTCGGGTTTTGCGAGCGGCTTCGGCGCCGACTCCGGCACGGGCTTGGAGACATCTTTGACCTCCGGCACCGGCTTTGTTACAGGCTTTGACTCTGCCACGGGCTTTGTTACAGGCTTGGAGACATCCCCCCCGCCCCCCTTCAAAGGGGGAACTGATTCGGGTTTGACCTCCGGCACAGGCTTTGTTACAGGCTTGCTGTCCGCCGCGGGCTTTGAGACATCTTTGACCTCCGGCACAGGCTTTGTTACAGGCTTGGAGACATCCCCCCCGCCCCCCTTCAAAGGGGGAACTGATTCGGGTTTGACCTCCGGCACCGGCTTTGTTACAGGCTTTGACTCCGCCACGGGTTTTGAGACATCTTTGACTTCCGGCACAGGCTTTGTTACAGGCTTTGAGACATCCCCCCCGACCCCCTTCAAAGGGGGAGTTGATTCGGGTTTGACTTCCGGCACGGGCTTGGTTACGGGCTTTGAGACATCCCCCCCGACCCCCTTCAAAGGGGGAACTGATTCGGGTTTGACTTCCGGCACGGGCTTGGTTACGGGCTTGGAGACATCCCCCCCGACCCCCTTCAAAGGGGGAACTGATTCGGGTTTGACTTCCGGCACAGGCTTTGTTACAGGCTTGCTGTCCGCCGCGGCATTTGAGACATCTTTGACCTCCGGCACGGGCTTTGTTACAGGCTTGGAAACATCCCCCACCGACGAACTCCCCCCTTGAGGGGGGCGCAGGGGGGGGTCTGCCCCGGAAACATCCCCCCCGACCCCCTTCAAAGGGGAAGCTGATTCGGGCTTGAGATCGCTTTTGGCGACAAGTGTTTCACTCCCGGCAGGAGGCGGCGAGGCATCAATATTAGGATCGGGCGCAGGGCGCGGCGGCTCAATCTCGGGATCCGGCGGCACCGGGAAGACAATTTTTTTGCGAACCGTACCGCCTGCCGATGTATCCGGCGCTGAAACATCTGCTTTATGAACGGGAACAGTCTCGGTTTTCTCTGCTCGGACATCGCTCGCCTCACCGCTTTTCTCAGACGGTGAGGCAATCTTTTTCTGAACCGCCGTTTTTTCGCTTTTCCCGTGGCCGTCGGGCTGAACCGCTATTTTCTTCCGCACCGCCGTTTCCCGGCTCTTCTCAGGCGGTTCGGACTGCTCGCCGCAACCCCAGACAAGGGAAAAAAAACACAAAAGACAAATCATCCGACGCATCATAAGCATTTTTCCTATAAAAAAAGGTTGCAGGCAGCGGACTGCAAACCCTTACCGGCTGCCTGTTTACTTATTTCTTATCTTTAACCCGGGCGGTAAAACGCCCTGCTAAAAACAGATAAATCCGTTCTGCATTTCAGCGGAAACTGTCACCCTGAGCGTAGCGAAGGGTCTCAGATTCTTCGCTACGCTCAGAATGACAGTTACTTTCAGAATGACACCGCCGGGTGCTGTCACCCTGAGCGTAGCGAAGGGTCTCCTCTCCGGAAACGCCGCGCCTCCGGAGAGGAGATTCTTCGCTCCGCTCAGAATGACAGTTACTTTTCAAACGCCCTCTACATCTTATTTTTTATCTTTATCTTTATCTTTATCTTTATCTTTGCTCTTATCTTTATCTTTCTTATCGGGCGGCGGAGGCGGCGGGGCTTCTATAAATTTATAAGTGACAACCCGGCATGAAACCGTCAGCTCGTTTTCTCTTTTGGTATTCCCTTTTTTTCCGCCCCCGCCTTTTTTCCCCCCGATTATCCGAATATCTTTTATATTGACAATCCGGTTCATTTTTGAAATTTCGTAAAAGAAACGGACAGTTTCATGATAAAGTCCTGAAACTTCGATGGCGACCGGAATATCTGCATAAAACTCCCGTTCTTCCTCTTTCCCGGGTTTGAACAGAAGAAATTCCAGTCCCACGCCCTGTCCGACCCGGGAGATATTGGTCAGCAAAGAAGGAATTTCTTCTTTTTCGGGAAGTTCCTGTTTTGCCAGATTGAAATCCGCCTGTACGGCATTCATCTCTTTCTGAACTTTTTCCAGTTCTCCTGCCCTTTTTTTCGCCTCTTTCAGCTCGGATTCAACTTTTTCGAGAGTGGCTTTCAGTTCGCCGATTTTCTGATATTTCGGAATGTATGAAAAATAAACAAACAGTCCGACCATCAGCACAAACGTGACGGCACAGATCGCAATTCTGACCGTCTTGGACAGTTTTTCGATCTTTTCTATAACAGATACAGCGGATTTGGGTTTGGGTGCGGGATCAGCCATTTTCAGTTCGGGGTTCGGGGTTCGGGGTTCAGGGTGAGCGGATAGCCGCCCCCCTGACCTCTGACCTCTGACCCCTGACCTCTCTATTTTTTCTTCTTACTGTCTTTTTCTTCTTCTTTGGCTTTGGCTTTATCTTTTTCAGGGACAGGCGCCTCCACCTTCTTTTTCGGCAGCGACTTCTGAGACTGAATTTCAAAACTCTTGAGAGCGATATTGGGCTTGTCTTTGCTCTGCTTGAGAAATTCCTGTTTCAGCATCACCAGATTGACATTGGCAAAAAACGCTTTTCCCTCTTCATCTTTCACTTCCTGAAGACGGCTCATAAAATCGGCAATGGTCTTGTTATCCAGCGACATGCCTTTTATCTTGATATTCACGCTGGTCTGCTCTTCTTCTCCGCCGGCTTTTTTCTTTCCCTTTTTCTTTTTTTTGGGCGACTTTTCAATGGCTTCAAAATCTGTCAGCCACATGCGGCTTTCAACGGTGGTATTGGTCAGCGTATCCAGCAGCCGGAAACCGTCTTTGCTGCTTTCTTTCAGTGCTTTTATAATCTCCAGCTTTTTTTTCAGAAGCGCCAGCGTGGCTTTGATCTGTTCGACTTTCTCAACAATTTTATTATATTTTTCAACTTCTTTCTGCGTCTGCTGAATCTTTTTGTCAAGCGCATTGATCTGACCTGTAAGATAAAAACTGAAATAAACCAGTCCGCCGAGGACTGCCAGCACAACGGAAAAAAAAATCAGAATCTGATTGCGGACATTCTCTTTTTTTCTTGCCGCCCGGTACGGCAGCAGGTTGATTCGTATCATTTGTCGTTTGCCCTGCGCAGTGCAAGCCCCAGACATATCGCGGTCTGGGGCATCACGCGTTCAAGATAGGAAGGGTCTATGCTGCTATCAACGGAAAAATTTTCAAAGGGCCTGATAATTTCGACTTCCGAAGCGGCTTCTTCCGCCAGCAGTTCCCGGAAACGCTTGATGTTCGCTCCCCCGCCGCTGAGAATGATCTTTCGGATATGTTCCCCCGGATAGGTGGCGTAAAAAAAATCCAGGGCCCGCTTGATTTCCGTACACCAGTCCGTCACCACCGAGGAAACGATCTCGACCAGGTCTTTTGCGACAATCTTATCCGCGCCGTCCCCATGATAGAGCTGCTCGGCTTCTGCCAGCGAACAGTCCTCATGGGACATGATTTTCCGGCTGATCTGTCCGCAGCCCAGAGAAACATCTCTTATCAGCACCGACGCGCTGCCTTTTAAAATATTGAGCGTGGTTTTGTTCGCGCCGATGTCAATGAGCGCGACATTGTCATTTTCCGCGTCGTAATTGGCTTCATAAATATTTTGCAGCGCAAAGGCGTCCACATCCATAATCAGCGGATTCAAACCTGCCATCTGAATCAGATTGGCGTAATCGTTGACAATCTCTTTTTTTGCCGCGACCAGCAGCACATCCATCCGGGTGGGATCGCTTTCATTTCTGCCCAGTATCTGAAAATCCAGATTGACATCGCTGACATCAAAAGGAATGTAGGATTCTGCTTCGGAATGGATCTGTCCGTGAAGTTTTTCTTCTTCCATCAGTTGAACCGTGATGTTTTTGACAATAATGGAATAGCCGCCGACAGACACTGCCACATTCTGCTCTTTGATTTTATACATTTTGAAGAGTTTTCGGATCGCGTCGGCGACAGCTTCGGGATTTTTGATCGCGCCTTCTTCAATCAGTCCCGCGTCAATATCGTTCATGCCGATTTTTCTGAGTTCATATCCCTGTTTGCTTTCAGCGACTTCGGCAACCTTCAGGACTCTGGAACCGACATCCAGACCGATAATACGATTCTTTTTTTTTCCAAAAGCCATGGCAGTTCAAAAAGGGGAAAATTCCCCTTTCATCCCCCTTCATCCCCTTTGCAAAAGAGGAAATTCATTTTCTTATTTCGGATAAGGGCAACACAAGCCCCGCCCTGTCATTTCGAGCGGAGCGAGAAATCTTTAAAATTGAGAATTGAGAATTGAGAATTGAGAAATAAATAATTCTCAATTCTCAATTCCAAGATTTCTCCTCACTCCGTTCGTCGAAATGACAATATCAGGAAATATTAATTTATCAGGAATAATGACAGAGTGTCAATGAAAATAAACAGCCCCGTGCAAGTGTTTTAAAATGTTGCCCGAACAGCCGAATCCGCCGCCCGTTATCAGGGCCGCGGCGCATCGGTTACGGTTCTGTTTTTTATGCTGTCCTTTATATTTGCGATATAGTATATCAGCAACTCGGCAATATGACAAGTGCATGATGCTGATTTAATATTATCGGTGGCGGGGCAGAGCGGACAGGTGTTGGGGTTCGCAGGCTCACCCCAACCTACATATTACATATTACATATTACATATTACATATCGGGGCGCGTCGGAATGCCGTAGCCGTAGGTTGGGGTGAGGAACGAACCCCAACATTGCCGGGCGGTGAGGAACGAACCCCGAACCCCG
>DZCT01000084.1:12080-13841 GCA_022736535.1 Desulfatirhabdium butyrativorans
GGTGAGGAACGAACCCCAACATTGCCGGGCGGTGAGGAACGAACCCCGAACCCCGAAAAGGGTAATTTGATGAAATCGGAAATACCGGATGAAAAAGTGAAGCCTTTCCGGCTGGTGAAATACTTTACTTTCACCAGCCTGATTGTCATTTTTATGGGAACGCTGCTGCTCTCTTTTCTGAACACCCACTGGGCAAGAGCCATGCAGATCGAAAAAAGCGAAGAATATGCGCTGGTGCTGATTGAAAACCTCAACCATCAGGTGTTTTTACAGTTTATCATTCCGGTGGCTTTGAAGTTCGGCAAAATTCAGCTCAGAAACAAAGAACAGTTTGAACGCATGGACATGATTGTCCGCAGCACGCTCCACAGTTTCAAAGTCGAAATGGTGCATATTTATGATATGAACAACATCATTTCATACAGCTTTGACACGGAAATGGTGGGCAGAAGAAATCTGGGCGGCGAGGGCTACCGCAAAGCTGTCGCGGGCAAATCCAACTCTGTGCTGGCATATCCTGAAGAGAACCCGGGCTTTCTGGGAAAAGCGGCATTTTATCTGGGATTTCCCCGAAAAAGCAAAATCGTCACCTATTCGCCCCTGCGCGCGGAAAAACCCCTTTCCAGAATATCGGGACCCGTGCTGGGCGTTGTGGAAATCGTTCAGGATTTGTCCGAGGATTACAATGCCATTTTCAGGTTTCAGATTCGGGTGATTCTCACCTGCGCCGCGGTCATGGGACTGCTGTTTGTGATCCTGCGGCTGACGGTCAACAAAGGCGAGCGCATCATTGAAAAGCGCAATCTGGAGCGGATACGACTCAAAGAACAGTTGAGCCGCGCAGAACGCCTTTCCGCGCTCGGCGAGATGGTCGCGGGCATTTCCCATGAAATCCGCAATCCCCTGGGAATTATCAGAAGTTCCGCGGAACTGCTGAAAAAAAAGATGCAGAAATTTGATCCCTCAAACACGATTCCGGATATTATTGTTGAAGAAGCGAGCCGGCTGAATAATATTATCACGGATTTTCTGAATTTTGCCAAACCCCGGAACCCGAATCCCCTGCCCTGCCGCATAGAGGAGATTCTTGAAAAAAGCATTGCCTTTCTGTCTTCCCAACTGAAAAAACACAGTTGTGTGATTGAAAAAAATTTCGGGAACACTGCGACTGAAATGATGGCAGATTCGGCAATGATCTATCAGGCATTTCTCAATATTCTGCTGAATGCGGCGCAGGCAATGCCGGGGGGCGGCATCATCCGAATTGAAACCCTGTCGGATGCAAAGTCTGTGACCGTTGTATTCAAAGATGAGGGCGCCGGCATTCCTGATGAGGTGATGGGAAAAATATGGGACCCCTTTTTCACGACCAAAGAAACCGGCACCGGGCTGGGACTCGGCATTGTCAAAAATATTATCGAATCCCACGGCGGGAAAATCCGCATTGAAAACAGAAAGGAAAAAGGCGCGGCGGTTTTTGTGGAATTGCCGGCAGGGGATCGCGGAATAAGCGCCTGATAAAAATTTCTCGCAAAGCACGCAAAGGGCGCAGAGATGATGTAGGGGCTGCCCCAATGCCGTTAAGTTAAGCCTTCCGGAGTGCTGAAATGAGCGAAGCGAAATTTTAGCACTGTGCTGAAATTTCAGCAACATTGCTAAAATTTCATTTCAGCACTCCGGAGCGGTCCGGAGTGCTGAAATGAGCGGAGCGAAATTTTAGCACTGTGCTGAATTGCTAAAATTTCATTTTAGCACTCCGGA
>DZCT01000554.1 GCA_022736535.1 Desulfatirhabdium butyrativorans
ACACCTGCCGGATGATGTCGGGGTTCGCAGGCTCACCCCGACCTACATTTTTCTCGTAACTTAATGCCATTGACGCGGCGCGCGGGAACGAATTCAACTGCGTAACTCGTAAATTGAATAAAAAAAATTCCGGGAAAACCTTTGTTCGGGTACTTATTACACCAATGTAAAACATTTTGAAACCGAAAAATGACTTTTTTCAGATATAATTTTGCCTTTGCTGAGATTGATGAAGTCGGCATCCTCATCAAAAGCCCGTGTAAAAAATGCGACAGAAGGAAAGAATTTCCCCGCTGTACGGGTGATTGTGAGATTTTGGACAAAATCCAGCCCCGTCTTGCTGAAACAAGGTCCTCGGCCCGAAACTGGCGACGATAAAATTGCCGACGCGGGAAAGGTCTCGGGCTGAAAACAGATAAACCCGTTTTATTTTATTTTTTAATCAGAGGCTTATGAAACCGGATGCCTGTACTTATCACATCATGGAAAAAAACAGAGGGGAAGTGTCCGTGCATTTTACCGGAAGAATGGATATGGAAAACGCCGAGTTGCTCCTCCGGGAAATTCCCGCTCTGATTCGCACAAAGTCTCCTTTGTCTGTCACGGCAGACCTTGAAAACGTGACTTATTTTGATGATTTCGGCGCGCTGGTTCTTTTTGAAATCCGGCAACTTGCAAACAGCCTGAAAGCGCCGTTCCATATTATCAGTGCTGACGCCAAAATAAAGTCCATCCTTTCTCTGATTGATTTTGACGCAACAGAAGCGCCGCCCCCTTTCAAAAAAAAAAGATCATTTAACATGCTTGTGCGTCTGGGTCAATCCCTTATCGCGGAAGCCTCAAATATAAAATTTATGATTTCTTTTGTCGGCTCGCTGGCGCTTTCACTTTTGCAGGTCTGTCTGCATCCGAAATTGCTGCGGATGGATGACACGATTAACCATATTGAAAAAACCGGCGCGGACGCGCTCCCCATTGTGGCGTTAATCAGTTTTCTGCTGGGGCTGATTATGGCATTTATGTCCTCGATTCAGTTCCGGCAGTTCGGCGCGGGGATTTATGTCGCGTCGCTGGTGGCATTTGCCATGGTGTCGGAACTGGGACCCATTATGACGGCAATCGTGGTGGCAGGGCGTTCCGGCTCGGCATTCGCGGCGGAAATCGGCACGATGAAAATTTCCGAAGAAATTGACGCGCTTTTCACGATGGGCTTTGATCCGGTGCTGTTTCTGGCAGTGCCGAGATTTGTCGCAGCCGTGATCGTCATGCCGCTGCTGGCGCTTTTTTCAAATCTTTTTGCTGTTTCCGGGGGGCTTGTCGTGGGGATTTTCATGCTGGACCTGACCCCCAACACTTATATCAAACAGACGCTGGAGGTGCTGACGCTCACCGAAGTGCTGTGGGGAATGTTTAAAAGCGCGGTCTTTGCCGCGCTGATTTCATATATTGCGTGTCTGAGAGGGTTTCAGGCAAAAGGCGGCGCGTCTGCTGTGGGCGGCGCGGCGACATCCGCGGTGGTCAGCAGTATTTTTCTGATTATCCTGTTTGATTCGATTTTTGCCGTGGTGCGGAGCTATTGGTAGGAATTGAGAATTGAGAATTGGGAAGTGAGAATTAAATGGCTCAAAACAGCAAAATAGAACTCCTCGCGCCGGCAGGGAATTTTGAAAAGCTTGAAATCGCTGTGCATTACGGCGCGGACGCGGTGTATCTTGCCGGCAAAAATTTCAGTCTGCGGAATTTTTCCGGCAATTTCAGCGAGGAGGAACTTAGGGAAGCGATAAAATTTGCCCGGGAACGCGGGGTGAAAGTTTATGTCGCCTGCAATATCTATCCGAGAAATGAGGAATTGGAATCCATTGCAGCCTATCTTTCATTTCTGGGTGAAATCCGCCCGGATGCGGTGATTGTCGCTGACCCCGGGATTCTCGCCCAAGCGATTGACATCATACCGGAAATTCCGATTCATCTCAGCACGCAGGCAAACAGCACCAATTACAGAAGCGTTCAGTTCTGGGAAAATGCAGGCGTCACGCGCATCAACGCGGCGCGGGAACTGTCTCTGAGAGAAATAAAAGAAATTGCCGAACATTGTTCAGTGGAAATCGAAGCCTTTGTTCACGGGGCAATGTGCATTTCCTATTCAGGGCGCTGTCTTCTGAGCAATTTCATGGCAAAGCGTGACAGCAACCGGGGAATGTGCTGTCATCCCTGCCGCTTTCACTACACGGTCATGGAAGAAAAACGTCCGGGGCAGTATTATCCGCTCATGGAAGACGAGCGGGGCGCTTATATCTTCAATTCCAAAGACCTGTGCATGATCGAATATCTTCCGGAAATGATCGCCGCCGGAATTACTTCTCTGAAAATAGAGGGCAGAGTCAAAGGCATCAATTATCTCGCGTCTGCGGTGAAGACCTATCGGGAAGCGATTGACGCATATTACGAAAATCCGCCCGGCTTAGAAAAGAATTACAGGGCAGAAAAAGAGTGGCTCGAAGAACTTGCCAGAATCAATTCAAGGGGATATTGCAGCGGCTTTTATTTCGGGGACCCGGAACAGACTGTCCCGAATTATACCGACTGTCTCTATGCGCCCAAAGATGTTTTTCTCGGAAAAGTGATAGCAAAAACAGAAGGAAAAGGCATTTTGTTTGAGGTGCGGAACAAGATTTTCAAGGGAGACGAGGTGGAAGTCATGACCCGGCGGGGTCCCGTGCGAAAGGACAGCATCCGTGAGATTGCAAGCCAAGAGGGCGAATTTTTGCCCTTTGCAAATCCGAACAGCCGCGTGGTCATCACTCTTGACAGCGAGGAATATTCGCAGAATGATCTGGTGAGAGGAAAGATAAGAAGGTAGGGGCAACCCCCTGTGGTTGCCCTTCTTGTACCGGATTGCCCTTGTTGCAAATAAGCGAAGGGTAAGCACCAATGCCATTAAGTTAA
>DZCT01000555.1 GCA_022736535.1 Desulfatirhabdium butyrativorans
AATTTACCATCTGAGGTAAATTTCTGAATGCGGCTGTTGCCGCTGTCCGCGACATAGACAAAGCCGTCCGGATCAACTGCAATGCCGTCGGGTCCTTCAAAAGCCCCGTCCCCGCTGCCTTCTGTTCCCCATTGGGTTACGAGATAGCCGTCTGATGTGAATTTCTGAACCAGATCGCCTGCGCTGTTTGTCACATAAATATATCCCTTCATATCCGCAGCCACGCCGTAGGGCAAATCAAAATACCAGGGTTGCTTCAAAGGGGGCCATAAGCGTTCAAAGACATAATTTTCCCCGGGCAGCGCCGGAGCAAATGAGAAAAACAGAAGGATACAGCAGAAGATAAAAGATAATGATTTCATTATGATGACTTCCCTTTTCTTTGATTCAAGTTGCAGAACAGTTTCAACCTTCTGACGATAACATGCTCAAAATTTTTTCCAATTCCTTTCTGATAAAATTATCATCTATATTCTTTGAGTATATTTTAATCAGATAGATATTCTCCTCGAATGCAAAATAATAAATGACCCTGAATCCCCCGCGTTTTCCGGTCTTTTTATCTCTGCTTTTCAATCTGATTTTATAAAGGTTCTTACCCAGCGATATTCCTGCCGCGGGATTCTGCTTCAGTATTCCGACAAGCGCATCAACATCCGTTGCTATGTTGCGATATTTCTTTTTCAGAGTCTTCAGGTCTTTCAGGAAAACCCGAGTCGGAAATACCTTATAAGGCATCTCTGACATCCTCCCATGTTTCGGCCTGCCTTTTTCCGCTTTCTATTTCCTTTATTTCAGCAAAGGCATCCCGAAGGTCTTCCGCAAAGGACTTCAGTTCATCATGTGTCGGGCTGTTGTCAATAATTTCCACCTGCTCCTTTGGAAAAGATTTCAGCAGGCTGATAACCTTCTCAAAAACAGCATCATCCATATTGAGTATCAGGCTTTTCATCATTTTCTCCCATGTAAACAGTTACGGCATTTATATATGCAACTATATCATATCAGAAGTAATTGTCAATAGATAGAAGTTCCTCGCAGAAAGTGTCTCGCAAAGGACGCTAAGGACGCTAAGGACGCTAAGATGATATAAAATATCTTTCAAACCTTTGCGCTCTCTGCGTTCTTTGCGAGAAATAAATAGCAGTTTCTCGCAAAGCACGCTAAGGACGCAAAGAATTTTTATAAAAAAAAGCTTTCCTTTGCGCTCTCTGCGTTCTTTGCGAGAAACTGTTGCTGCGCCTTTACCCTGCGATCCGCCTCAGAATATAAACCGCCTCTGCCGCGCCGATATGCCCGTCATTGTTCACGTCCGCATCGGAGACAGACACCGGAAGATTCACAGATATGCCGCTCATCAGCTTCAGAGCGGCAATCAGATCTTTCAGGGTGATTCTCCGATCCCCGTCAAGGTCGCCCTTTTTCTCCGATATGCCGGTCTGGACAACATCGGCGGATGCGGGCAGCGAATACATGCCTTCAACATCCTCCGCATAGATGATGATTTTATAAGTCCCGTTCATGTCGAAGCCGCTGTAATTTCCTTCGTAAGTGCCGTCGCCGTTAGAATCCCGCATTTCGACAGTGAGGAGTTCCGTAATGGGCTGATCCGCCGGAGCATAACGATAACCCGGCGCAAGAATATTCGCCTAGACCCGCTTTACGGCGTTCAGGGCGGTGATATCGCCGACGCTGAAGGCGGCGGCGGTCTCTCCGTTCAGGGTCTGAGGGGCAGATACGGATTTTATCACCGGCGGGACAGACCCGGCATCCCATCCCCGTCCGATGACGATATCTTTTATCGCAGATTTGTCTTCTTTGGGAACATCCAGTTCGCTTTCAATATAACCGATGCCGTCGCCGTTTGCGTCCAGCCATGCGATCTGCTTTTTTTCCATCATCAGAGCGGCATTGTCAAAGGCTCTGAAAAGGTTCGCATCCCGGAAGAGATAGGACCAGAACTGATAGGAAAAAGACAGCATCCCGCTGTTGTCGAAGTATGCATTTCTGTCTGCCGAGGAACTGGTGATGACAACCCGCTCTTTGCCGGAAGGCGGTTTCAGCAGCGGAATAAAGCTCCCGGACAGGCAGGCATCATAAATAACGATGACTTTGCCGGGCATGGCGTTCTGAAGTGTGTTCAGCCAGCCGTTCAGGGTTTCCGCACGGAGAATTTCGTTTTCGTTCAGGTAAAAAGTTCCCTTACCCCCGTGATCCGACATATAAAGCAGAACTTCCCCCGCATCCGCCGCCCACACGGTCAGGGCATTTTGCAGAGCGGCGGCTGTGGCGTCGTCATCCACGTCGTTGAACTGCCCGTCATGATTTCCGTCAAAGTTTTTATCCGGGCTGAGGAAACAGACGGTCTCCCGTGTGTAGCCCTGCGAAAGCAGCGAAAGATAGGCGTAGGTCGTGCAGAGCCATGTGTCATCCCAGAGATAATTGTCGGGATAGGAGTTGCTTCCGGCTACGATAATCGCTTTCTGCTGTCTCAGTTCGTGATATTTTTCAGATTCGGAAAAAGTCACCGCACCGTGAAGTTCGTCATATTCGCTGCTGCTGTTGCTGAAAACTCTCAGGGTCCAATTGCCAGCCGCCGGAGGAGAGGGGAGAGTTACGGTGAGTTCTGTCTCGCTTTTGACGGTTACAGGTTTGATTTCTGTTACCAGATTTAAAGGCACGGTGACAAGTCCGGCTCCGCCGTCCGCCACAAAGGCGGTATTTCCGGCGACTGCTACTCCGTTAGCATAACCCGGTGTTATAACCGAGCCGATGATTTTCGGCTGTGAAGGTATGCTGATATCAATCACCTGCAAGCCGCTTTCTTTGTCCGCCACAAAAGCGTTATTACCGGCGACCGCCACTCCGTAAGCAGAACCCGGTGTGTCAACCGAACCGATGATTTTGGGCTGTGAAGGTGTGCTGACATCTATCAC
>DZCT01000556.1 GCA_022736535.1 Desulfatirhabdium butyrativorans
TGAAAAAATTAGACGGAAAACCGATGATAAAATAAAAAAATCTGCGGTGTCAGTGCCGTGAGTCAGACGGCATCTGACATATAATCAAGGTCCAGGCTTTCGGAGAAAACAGTGATGAACATATCAGAACATATAGACATAAATCCCGAAGTGATGTCGGGCAAACCTGTAATCAAAGGGACGAGAATTCCTGTGGAACTCATTTTACGGAAATTAGGCGAGGGAATTTCCGAAAAGGACCTGTTCGACGCATATCCGAGACTCACCCGGGAAGATATACGGGCTGCTATGATTTATGCGGCTGAAACCATAGCCTGTGAGGAACTGATAATACCTGATCCGTATCAGCATCAGAAAGAGTATGCGGAAAATGCGGTTTCTTGCTGACGAAAGCTGTGACTTCGCTGTCGTGAGAGCGTTGCGGAAAGCCGGTCATGACGTGAAGGCGGTAGCCGAAATGAGTCCGGGCATATCCGATGAGGAAGTTGCCGTGCTGTCCGCAGGTGAAATGCGTATATTGCTTACAGAGGACAAAGATTTCGGACAGATGATATATGCAAAATTGCAGGCATCGGCAGGTGTCATTTTTATCCGTTTTCCGGCGAATGCCCGTCTGTCAATGCCCGATATGATTGTCCGGCTTGCCGAAGAACACGGTGACAGACTTCACAGACGTTTTGTCGTTGTCAGTCCTTCTCGGATACGGATTACAGGCATCCCTTTGTTTGTATAGACAGTCTGACTGTTCCTCCGTTCTACGGAACGCCTCCCCGGACGCTCTGTCTCTCGTCTCTGCACAGAAACTAAATCCCTTCCGAATCGCAGGCAGACTGTTCTGCCGAACATAAATGCCGTACAGCCCAGCCCGCAATTTCCCGCTCCGCCCTGCACGGCAGCTTTCTCAAATCACATAACCGGCGGTTTCTTCCGAGAAAAACTTGGCAATGATTCTTCCGGCTTCAAGGCGGCATTCCTCCAATATGCGAAAGTTTCCAGCCTGCCTCGTATTTTTATCAAATTACGGGATAATCCCTTAATTTTTTTCTTTATCGCCCCGATCAGCCTGATGAAGTTTAAAAAATGATTCTCTTAACAGAAAAAATGTGATAATAATGCAACTGTAATATTTGCAGAAACATCTGTAAACATGAGATTCGGAAAGCATTGAATAAAGGCTCAGACGAGGGAACACAATGAATTTACATGACACTTTGACTGATATTCATGCGCTTGAAACGGAACTCTTAATTTTTGAGCGCAAATACGGCATCCGTTCCGAAACCCTGTATGCGGCATATATTGAGGGCGAAGAACCGGAAGATGACAGTTGGGTGCTGGATTTCGGCGAATGGGCGAGCATTTATCGGACATGGCTTTCCCGTCAGGCGGAATACCGCAACGAAGTTCAGCGCATCCGCCAGTCCGCATCAGGCCTGACAGGGCTGATAAAGGTATCTCATGAGCAATCCGTTCCGCACACCGGAAGATTATGAACTGTTTCTGTACACGATTACAGAGCAGTTTCCTGCTGTACGCCGCTCTACATTAACCTTTGTCCGGGCAGGAGCAACGCTTGCCAGAGCAGCAGGCGAACTGTGCCTTGACGGCGGAGTCCGAATCGTCATAAGGGAGCGGGTAGTGTATCATCGTCTGCCTCTTACAATCGAATGGTACGGTTATGAAGTCTGGAGGGACGGGGAAAAGCTTTATTGGTATGACTCACAGCCTCATCCGAATGATCCTGCTTTGCAGAGTTCATACCCTCATCATAAGCATATTCCGCCCGATATCAAACATAACCGTATTCCTGCGCCGGAAATGAGTTTCAATCGTCCGAATCTTCCGGTTCTCATTCAACAAGAGGCAGAAAAACTGATAAAGCAAAACAGTTAGCCACAGGCAGCTTTGTCAAATCACATAACCGGCGTTTTTTTCCGAGAAAAATTCGGTAACGATTCCCGCACGGTATCAGAATGTTTTATTACTACGGAAGAAAAAAGCAAATAGCCAAATATTATCCGGCTCCCGATTATGACACAATAATAGAACCCTTTGCGGGTGCCGCAGCATATTCACTTTACAAAAATAATTGGGAAAAGAGAGTTATTTTAGTTGAGAAAGATAAAAAAGTTTTCGATATTTGGAACTGGCTTATTCATTCTGCCACAGTTGATGAAATAAAAAAAATGCCGGAACTGAAAATCGGCGAAAAAAGTTCCAAATTTTTACATATTGTCCATGCAGCGACAAAAATGGCTTTTCATTTTAAAACAATAAAAGTGACGCCGGTACTTGCCCGAAATTGGGAAATAAGTAAAAGGGTTCTCACTGAAAATCTTTATAAAATCAAACATTGGGAAATCATTTGGGGCGATTTTGAAGATTCTCCTGACATAGAAGCAACATGGTTTATTGATCCGCCGTACAGAGGCGAATCCGGCATGGGATACCGTTTCAGCAGTAAAATGATTAATTATAATCAGTTAGCTGAATGGACAAAAAAAAGAAAAGGTGAGATAATTTTTTGCGAAGGCGAACAGGCTGATTACTTACCGTTCAGACCGCTTGTTGAACTTAAAGGCGTTGCCGGAAAAATAAGCAAAGAAGTCATCTACTACCGTAGCGATTCTCCTCAAAAAACAGCAAAACAGCTTCCTCTTTTTTAGTTATATGAGTTACGCTCCGGCGTGGGAATGCCTCCCCGGACGCCCTGCATCCCGTTTCTGAACAGAAACAAATCCCTTCCGAATCAAATGCCCTGAGAAAGAATCCCTGATGCAAAAAAAATATTGACAAGGTTAACATTATATATTAACCTGAAAAAATTAGACGGAAAACCGATGATAAAATAAAAAAATCTGCGGTGTCAGTGATTTCAGACAGATGATATATGCAAAATTGCAGGCATCGGCAGGTGTCATTTTTATCCGTTT
>DZCT01000085.1 GCA_022736535.1 Desulfatirhabdium butyrativorans
AGATTTTTTTATAAAAAACTTTTTTCCTTTGCGTTCTCTGCGTGCTTTGCGAGAAACCATATTTTAATTTCTCGCAAAGAACGCAAAGGTCGCAAAGATTTTTTTATAAAAAACTTTTTTCCTTTGCGTTCTCTGCGTGCTTTGCGAGAACCGCTATTCCGGAAGACGAACCACCAGAACGGGCGTTTTGGACTGTTTCAGCACTTTCTGCGCGGTGCTTCCGAGCATCATTTTTGCCAGCCCGCCGTGACCGTGCGTTCCCATGACGATCAGTTCGCAACACTTTTTTTCAGCAACTTCAATGATGATATCTACGGGATTCCCCCGTTTCACCACTACCTCGTCTAATCTGAAAGTCTGATTTTCAAATTTTTCCGAGACATCTTTATAAAACTCTTTCAACGCCGCTTTCATGGCAGGGCTGTCTTCTTTCTGTTTTCCGATAATGACGGATCTGGCGCTGTTTTCATGCTGTTTTTTTATCTCATCCCATCGTTCGGGACCGACGTGGTATCTGATGGCAGCGTCCATACCGGGAGACTCCTCCAACACATGAACAATGGTAATGCCGGCTTTGTAAAGATTGGCGAGACTGACCGCATAGCCCAGCGCTGTGCGCGCACTCTCCGACAGGTCTGTGGCATACAGTATTTTTTTTATTTCAATTTTGGGAAGGTTCATCCATATTCTCCTTATGAAGCAGGTTTGGTTTGCAGGTTGCAGGTAACAGGGCGCAGGTAACAGGTCGCAAGTTGCCTGCAACCTGTCCACCTGCACCTGTCACCTGCAACCTGTTACCTGTCACCTGCAACCTCTGATTCATCATTTAAACAGCAGATTGGGCAGCCACAGGGAAATGATCGGCACATAAGTAATCAGGATCAGATAAGCCAGCATCACCAGAATCCAGGGCGCGCAGGCTTTGGTCGTCTCCGTCAGTCCCAGATGAGATATTCCCGAAGCTACATAGAGATTGAGACCGACCGGCGGCGTAATCATGCCGATTTCCATGTTCACCGTCATCAGAACCCCCAGGTGAATCTCATCAATCCCAAGCTGCATTGCCATAGGATAGAGCAGCGGCGCAGTGATCAGCAGAATCGAAGAAGGCTCCATGAAGTTGCCTGCGGCAATGAGCAGCAGGTTGACCATAACGAGAAATCCGAATGAACCCAGCCCCATACCGGTGATCCATGCCGTCAGTTTCTGGGGGACCTGCTCGGAGGTCAGCAGAAATGAAAAGAGTACGGCGTTTGTGATGATGTAGAGAATCATCGCCGACATATTGGCAGAACTCAGCAATGTCTTGGGAACGTCTTTGAGCGTCATATCCCGATAAACAAATACCGACACGATGAAGGCATAGACCGCGCTCATGGCTGCCGCTTCTGTGGGAGTGAACGCGCCGGAATAGATTCCGCCGATGACCACTACGATCAGCATCAAACCCCATACACTCTCGCGAAAGGCGCGAAGCACTGTTTTGAAATCCGCCCTGGGGAGCCGGGGATAGTTTCTCTTCTTTGCCACCACCCAGGTGACGAGCATCAGCAGCGAGACCAGCAGAAAACCCGGAATCACTCCCGCGATGAACAGTTTGCCGATGGAGGCATTTGTCGAGACCGCATAAATCACCATGACGATTGACGGCGGAATGAGGATTCCCAGCGCGCCGGATGTGCCGATCACCCCCACGCCGAATTTCATCGGATAGCCTTGATTGACCATAGCCGGCAGCAATATCGAACCGATGGCTACCACGGTTGCAGGACTGGAGCCGGAGACTGCTGCGAACAGCCCGCATGCCACAATGCCTGCCAGTGCCAGACCGCCGCTCAGGTGTCCCACCAGCGCTGTGGCAAATCGGATCATGCGCTTTGCCACGCCGCCGTGAGTGAGAAAATTGCCTGCCAGAATAAAGAAGGGAATGGCCATGATCTCGAATTTTTCAATTCCGGTAAAGAGCTTCATTGCCACCGATTCAATCGGCACATTGGTCATAGTGAAGAGAAAGGTCAGAACCGTCAGACCCAGTGAGATTGAAATCGGCATCCCGGTCAGCATCAGACATGCCAGAAGTGCGAAAATGATGAATGCGCTCATGATTTACCTCCTTGGGGGAGTTCGCCGATGTGAACCTCATCACCGAGGCCGTCAACATGCCCCGCGTCGTGATGCGGCAACTGTCCGGTACGGATGAAACTTCGGATCACCTGTAAGAAACGGAAGCACATCAGGTAGGATCCGAGCGGGACTGCTAAATAAAAAATCCACACGGGCCATTCGAGATCAGGGGAAACCGGTCCTTCGGTCAGATCGGGCCAGTCAAATCCGAAAGTCGAACCGACCGCGTATCGCATTCCCACTTCCCAGACAAATTTGAAGCCGAGCGTGCCGATAATTCCTGTGAAAAGCGCGCCTCCGCTCAGACCGATGATGACAAATTTTGCACGGGTTTTGTCTTTCAGCGTATTGATAAAGACATCCACCCCGACATGAATGCCGGTTCTTACCCCGTAGGCTGCCCCGAACTTTGCCATCCATACAAACATATAGATGCACAGTTCCTGAGTCCAGCTCATATTGAGACTCAGCAGCCAGTCCTGAACAACAGGAATCGCCAGACCGCTCGCGTAACGATGCAGGACAGACAGAAAAATGATCACTGTCGCAACCGCTATCAGGGTAGCCACGAGCCATTCTTCCAGGTGATCGAGAATTTTCAGCATATTGTTCTATCCTTCGTAAGAAATCAGGGGTTAGACAGAGGGGCGAAAAATTTTCCGCCCCTACATACATCCCTGTCCACCTTTCAGTTGTTGGGGTTCGTGCCTCACCCCAACCTACTTCTACTTCTTAAAGTCGGTTGCCTTATAAACTTCCTGAATGATATCCGCGCCGATGCGGCCTGCCATTTCCTCGTGAACCTTCACCAGAACATCTTTCCATGCTTTCCGCTCTTCGGGAGTGAGCATAATCAGTTCGGACTTGCCGGAGGCTTTTACCGAAGCCAGGTCTTCTTCGTTTTTCTTCTTCGCTATACCATTGGCGAATTTGGTGGAATCTGCCATTGCGCTTTCAAGCTGGGTGCGGATTTCCGCAGGCAGACCTTCCCAGAACTTCTTGTTCACGATAACGGCGTATCCCAGATAACCGTGTTCAGAGACCGTGACATATTTCTGCACTTCGTGCATTTTCTGGGTGTAGAGATTGGAGGGCGGGTTTTCTGTGCCGTCCACAACGCCGGTCTGCAAAGCCTGATACACTTCTGAAAAAGCCATGACCTGCGGAATGGCTTTGAGCGCACGCATCTGCGCGTCCAGAATTTTGGAGGACTGAATCCGCATCTTCACGCCTTTGAAGTCTGCCGGCGTTTTCAAAGGTTTATTTGCGCTCATCACCTTGAAACCGTTGTCCCAGTAAGCCAGACCCAAAATTCCCTTGACTTCTAATTTTTTGAGCAGTTTTTTGCCGACTTCTCCTTCGGTGACTTTGTGCAGTTGTTCATAACCGTCGAAAATGAACGGAAGGTCAAAAAGTTCAAATTCCTTGACGCCCAGCGGAGCGAATTTTGCCAGAGACGGCGCCAGCATCTGCACCGAACCCATCTGAAGAGCTTCCATTTCTTCTTTGTCTTTGTAAAGCTGGCTGTTGGGATAAACTTCAACCTTCACTGCGCCCTTGGTGCGCTCTTCCGCCAGTTTTTTGAAATATTCAGCGGCTTCTCCCTTGGGCGTGTCCACCGCGACCACATGGCTGAATTTGATGGTAATCGGCTGCGCTGCCGCTGTTAAGGCAAAAGCAGCAAAAGTGATAGTCAGAACCGCAGATACGGCGAACATCAAAGCAGCATCTCTCTTTCTCATTTCTGTCTCCCTTTTATAAGCTGTTAAATGGTGTATTTTCCTGAATGTAAAACCTGAATGTAAAAATTGAGAATTGATTTCTCATTTCTCACTTCTCATTTCCCACTTCCCGATCTGATTTATCACCTCCTTAGTCATAACTGTAAACTTTATAAACTGTGGATGATCCCAGCAGCGCGTCCACATTTCCTTCTTTTTCGGCTCTTTTTTCATTTGCCAGCCAGCGTTCCCATGCTTCCAGAGATTTCCATGTACTGATGACAAGATATTCATTTCGGTCATCCACATTCCGCAATGTCTCACCGGTAATGTATCCCGGTTGGAGATTTGCCATGTTTCTGAGTTCGGTCAGCAGCTCGGAAAGTCTGGGCAGCAGCGCCGCATCCATCCCGCTGGTCAGTTTCGGAATCTTTCGAGTCATAAGCACCCGTATCGTCATTTTTCATTCCTCCTCTCAAGCCCCGTAGGGGCGATATATTTGTAGGTCGGGGTGAGCTTGCGAACCCCGACAAGCCGTAAACAACCCCGAAGCCCCGTAGGGGCGATATATTGTTCACACAATATACGTTTTCAGCGTCAGCAAAATACCGGCGGCTACTGCCGAACCGATGACGCCGGACACGTTAGGTCCCATTGCGTGCATGAGCAGCATGTTTTCAGGATCAGCATCCATACCGATTTTCTGGCTCACCCGCGCCGCCATGGGTACGGCAGACACGCCCGCAGAGCCGATCAGCGGATTGACTTTGTTTTCGGAAAAAAGATTCATCACTTTTGCCATGAGAACCCCCGAAGCCGTGCCGATACAGAAAGCAATCGCTCCGAGCAGGAGGATGCCCGCGGTCTCAATGTTCAGAAAGTGTTCCGCAGATATCTGCGCCCCGACTCCCAGCCCCAGAAGGATGGTCACAATATTGATAAAAGCATTCTGAGTTGTATTGGAAAGCCGGTTCACAACACCGCATTCCCTCATCAGGTTGCCGAACATGAAAAAACCGATGAGCGGCGCGGCAGAGGGCAGCAAAAGAATGCACAATCCCAGCACGGAAAGCGGAAATATGATTTTTTCGACTTTTCCGACCCGGCGCAGTTGCGTCATCTGAATTTTTCTTTCTTTTTCTGTGGTCAGCGCACGCATAATCGGCGGCTGAATAATGGGAACCAGCGCCATGTAGGAATAAGCCGCGACAGCGATTGATCCCAGAAGATGGGGCGACAACTGGCTTGACAGATAAATCGCGGTGGGACCGTCCGCGCCGCCGATGATGCCGATGGAAGCGGCGTCTAACAGCGTGAAACGGATGCCGGGGACAAATTCCGACAAAGCCAGCGCGCCGATAAGCGTAAAGAAAATTCCGAACTGAGCGGCGGCGCCGAGCAATGCGGTTTTGGGATTGGCAATCATGGGACCGAAATCGGTCAGCGCGCCGACGCCCATAAAGATCAGCAGGGGAAAAACGCCGGTTTTGATGCCGACTTCATAGATATAATACAGAATGCCGCCGGGATCGGTGATGCCGGACATGGGAATGTTTGCCAGAACAGCACCCACACCCATCGGCACCAGCAGCAGCGGTTCAAATCCCTTTCCGATAGCCAGATACAGCAGCAGCAGACCCACGCCCACCATGAACAGCCTGCCGATTCCGTGAATCCGGTTTCCTGTAGGCGGAAAAAAGAAACCGGACAGCCCCGTTGTTTTTCCGAAGTCTGCAATCATTTTAGCCATATCCGGCAGGCATTCATACCCCGGGCGCGGGGCAGTTCCGGCAGTTTCCGCCGTTGCTGAAGCGCAAAGAAAAAAGCACAGAAAAACGGTCAGGCTCAAAGCAGTCATTTTAGGTTTCATAAGCATATCTTTCCGCAAATATTTCATATCTGCAAAGCTGTTTCTCATTTCTCACTTCTCACTTGAGCGTGGCAAGCAGTTGTCCGGACTGTACCGTATGCCCTTTTTCCACCTCAAGCGAAACAATGGTTCCGTTTGCCGGCGCGGCAACAGGCGTTTCCATTTTCATTGCCTCAAGAATGAGCAGAGTATCTCCTTTTTTCACTCGGTCTCCCTGTGAACAGAATATCTCATAAACATTCCCGGGCAGTTTGGCTCTGACTTCTATTGCCGGTTCGG
The DNA here is from genome assembly GCA_022736535.1 of Desulfatirhabdium butyrativorans. Classification (GTDB taxonomy): domain Bacteria; phylum Desulfobacterota; class Desulfobacteria; order Desulfobacterales; family JAIFKL01; genus JAIFKL01. The sequence continues at coordinate 5,995 of DZCT01000085.1, forward strand.
GAACCGCGGGCATTTCCGGAACGGAAACAGTCTTTATGGCGGCAATCTCTCCGCTTTCCTCTTCAACCAGAACTTCGTGAACCGTGCCGTCCACCGTTACTTTGTAAAGCACCGGTCCTTCGGGTTTGGCAGGTTTGGACGCCGGTTTTTTCTCTGTTTCCTGCGCTTTTTTTGTAACCTTGCGGACATTGACCGTGTTTTTTCCTTTCAGAAAATCAAGTCCTTTGTTGCCCCCGGGCGTGGCAAGCGCGCCCACAATAAAGATATTTTCATCCGTAACCGGCAGACCTTCCTTCTGAAGCATCAGCTTTGCCTTGGGGATGCCGGGTTCGAGAATTTCCAGCGGATCGCCTTTGAACACCGGCATTTTCATCTGTTCTTCCGCGATTTTCACGATTTCAGGATCCGGCGGCACCGGAGTTCTGCCGAAATATCCGAGAACCATTTTCCCGTAACCGTCCGTGATTTTTTTCCATGCCCCCTGGGTCACATTTGCATAAGCCTGCTGAAAATAGAACTGTGAAACCGGCGTGACCGATGTGCCGAAACCGCCCCGCGCCACACATTCAGCCATGGCTTCAATGACTTTGGGATAAAGATCAAGCGTGCCGGTATCCCGCATCATCATGGTGTTTGCGGTCAGCGCGCCCCCGGGCATGGGAGACAGAATCACCTCGGAGGATACTTTCATTGCCTCCGGCGGAAAGAAATAGTCTTTCAGGCATTCCTCAAGCACGCGGTTTGCCGTCAGGATTTTTTTCACGTCAATATCTAAGGTGTAATCAGTTCCCTTGAGCGCGTGCCACATCGTGAGCAGGTCCGGCTGGCAGGTGCCCCCGGACAGCGGCGAGCGCGCCAGACATACGCCGTCAGCGCCGGCTTCCACCGCTGCCTTATACTGGGTAATGCCCACGCCTGCGGTTTCATGGGTGTGCATCCAGATCGTGTCTTTGTCGCCCAGCAGTTTTCGGGCAGCTTTTACGGTTTCATACACTTTCTGAGGGTTGGAGGTTCCTGAAGCATCTTTAAAACAGATCGAATCATAAGGCAGACCCGAATCTAAAATTTCCCTCAGGGTTTTCAGATAAAATGCCGCATCGTGCGCGCCGCTGCATCCGAGGGGAAGCTCCATCATGGAAATCACGACCTGATGATGAAGTCCGGCATTTTTGATACACTGCCCGGAATAAACCAAGTTTCGCACATCATTGAGCGCGTCAAAATTCCGAATATGGGAAATGCCGTGTTTTTTAAACATCCGGGCATGAAGGTCAATCATGTCTTTGGGCTGGGCTGACAGCGCGACCACATTGATTCCCCTTGCCAATGTCTGAAGCGAGGCGTCGGGACCGGCGGCTGCCCTGAAGCGGTCCATCATATCAAAAGCGGATTCGCCGCAGTACATAAACAGGCTCTGAAACCGTGCGCCGCCGCCGGCTTCCATATAGGTGATGCCGGCATGACGGGCTGCTTCAACTGCCGGAATAAAATCATCGGTCAAGGCTCTTGCGCCGAAAACGGACTGAAAGCCGTCCCGCAGCGACGTGTCCATAAAAGCGATTTTTTTCATATTGTTAAATATCCTTATTGAGTTGATGAATTGAGTTGATGATCAGACGGGACGCAAGAAACTAAGTTTTTTAAAAAAACTTAGTTTCCGTAACGCGCTCTGTGAGCCGCTACCGCGGCGCTGATAATGACAGTCAGTTTCCGGTCATCTTCATTTGATTTCAAAGACTTTCTTCTCAGCGGCGGTACTGCGGAAGCCTCTTTTGCCGTCATTTCTTTCAGCAGCGCCGCCGAAAGTTTGATCACCAGTATCAGAAGTATCAGAAATAAGAAAACGACCGTCATGCCGAGTAAAGTAAGTTTGACGCCTTCAAGGATCATAAATGATGACTCTCCTTTTTTTCAGATATACTGATCCGATTTTGTTTTTTTTGCCGCAGACGCACACAGACAGACACAGACAGGTATCCGAAAACGGAATACATGCAAAAAATATGCTGTAAAAAACCAAAATTGGATTACTATAGCAGTTTTTATTTTAACATTCCTTTTTCTTTCCAAAATTTTTCAGCACAGGGATGAAGCGGTGTAACAGCTCCCCTGAGACCGTTTTCAAGACGCATTTCTTTTGCCGAGGGATGAATCTTAGCCATAAACTTCAAGCCTTCGTCGCTGTAAACCGTGCTGAGAAGTTTATACACATCATCTGCAGAAACACGGGGATTGACAATCCACAAAGCTGAATCCTGAAATGTAGGGGTGTCTGCGGTCACACCCCTGTAAGTGTTTGCCGGAATGACTGTTTTTGTAAAATAGGGATATTTTTTGAACATATCAGTTTCCTGAATGTCTTTCAGAAGATCAATCAGGGCAATGCGGTTATGAGCGGCTGCTTTTTCCACCGCATCGTTGGGAAAGCCGGTAAACACCCAGAATGCAGCCTGTTCGCCTTTGGAAAAAGCTGCTTCGGCCTGATTGTAGCCCTCAAATTTTTTTTTAAGCGAATGCCACAGACCGATTTCGGAAAAAAACAGTTCGGCGTTCATCAATGCCGCGGAGCCGAAATTTCCCACTCCCACGGATTGTCCCTTCAGGTCTTTGGCGGATCTGATGCCCGAATCTGCTTTTACAACCAACTGGGCTGCCGCGCTGAAGAGATACCCCATTACTCTGACCTCGCTGTATTTTTTTGTGTCTTTTGAGAGCATTCCGTGCAGGGCTTTGAAAATATCGCCGGAATATGCGATGCCGAAATCCGCTTTCCCTGAATTTACAAGCCTGACATTCACAACAGAGCCTTCAGAAGCATCAGCTTTTACATTTATCCCTGATCCTGCACCCAGCGAGGCAAGCCCCTCGGCATAATACTGAAAAGTTCCGCCCGCGGGTCCTCCGACAAAACGGTAAGTTTCCGCTTCCGAATAGCGGCACAGAAAAATGAAAAACACAAGAACTGCAACCGAAAATTTTTTTCGCATACAGGCCTCTCTGCAATTTAAGGGTGACGCCTCACCCCGAATCCCTTTTTATGGTGTGAATATACACAGATAAGGAACAGATGTAAATCAGACGGATTCTGATTCTGATGTAAGATATTTTCTTACAGGAGAACAGGGGCTGAAGAGGCAGTGATAGAATATTATCCTTACGCTCGCGGCTCAGTATTTTGAAAGCAGTTGCTGCCCAAAAAAGAATCACTTGCTGCTCATTGTCCACACGCTGTCCCAATTTTCAGCCGGCGGATGCTCTGAAAAATAACGGCATCTGTCAAGGTAGAGACGGGAGACAAAATCGTCTCCGTTTAAAGACAATGCCCGACTGAAACGCTCAATTCCTTTTTTCCATTTCCGGTCCCTGTAACAGCCCAGTCCCTCATGAAACAAATCAAGCACGCCGGAAAGATTCGGAAAAGATTTTTTGTCATGATAGTCAAGCACCTGATAGATCGCCACCGGTTTTTTCTTGCCTTTTGCCCGAATGACATCAATCTCCCGGCAGATATAACGGTCTTTCAGTCCCCTGTAAGTAAACTCGCTGATCAGGATATGCGTCATATAAAGCTTGTTGGCGCTCTCCAGCCGGGAGGCGAGGTTCACGCCGTCACCGATAACCGTATAGTCCATCCGTTTCAGAGAACCGATATTGCCGGACAGCACTTCGTCGCTGTTGATTCCCACGCCGATGTTGAGGCCGTCTTTTGCCTCAGCCTCTCTTTTCCGATTGAAATCTCCCAAAGCCCTCAGCATGTCAACGGCTGTTTTGACAGCCCGATCCGGGTCTTCGCCCGTGCTGAAGGGCGCGCCGAACACTGCCATGATCGCATCGCCGATATATTTGTCCAGAATGCCTTCATAGCGGAAAAGAATATCCACCATAACGGTAAAATATTCGTTCAGCAGGGAAACCGTTTCTTTGGGTCCGATTTTCTCGGAAATGCTGGTAAAACTCCGAATATCCGAAAACAGGATGGTGGCTTCCTGAAGCTGTCCGCCCAGCACCGCCTCGCTGTCTTCCAGCAGTTTGTCCGCAACCTCTTTGGTCATGTAGCGGGCAATCGTGCCTTTGAGCCGCTTCTCGCGGGTAATGTCTTCCATCACAAGCAGACAGCCGATAAATTCTTTTTTAATATCTGTCAGCGGAACTGTCGTCAGATTGACCGAGACGCTTTTGCCGTCAGCCAGCCTCAGTTCCGTGTCCAATGCCAGATCAGCCTTCCGGGTTCCCATCACTTTGCTGATGCTGTTATGTATCCACAGATTATATTCAAAAACAGCCGCTCTGATACGGGAGAGAACCCCGGCGTCTTGCAGCCCCAAGACGCCCCCCTGCTCATCCTCAAAGGGGGATTCGGATTCATGGAAGATTCTCAGCGCGGCTTTATTGCATTTTACAATATTTCTCTCCGCGTCTAATGAGATCATGCCGTTGCTCATGCTCTCCAACATGCACTCATTGTAATTTTTCATGTTCAGCACATCTTCAAAGAGCCTTGCATTTTCAAGGGCAATGGATGCCTGCGCGGAAAAAGCTCTCAGCCGGCGTTCATCTGTTTCCGTAAAAGGACCGCCTTTTTTGTTCAGCACCTGCGTCACGCCGATAATCCGCCCGTTTTTGTTTTTAACCGGCATACAGAGAATGGACTGCGTTTTATAACCTGTTTTTTTATCCACAGCCGGATTGAAACGCTTATCCGCGTAAGCATCCGGGATGTTGACGGTCTGCCCCGAGGTGAAAACCGATCCCGCGATGCCGATATGCGCGGGAAAGCGGATTTCCTGAGTTGCCAGTCCCTGCGCCACCTGAGACCAGAGTTCGCCGGTCTTTTCGTCATGCAGAAAAAGCGTGCATCGGTCTGCAAAAAGGAGTTCCTGCGTTGTGTCCATGATTTTGGCGAGCAGCCGCACTAAATTCAGTTCAAAGGACAAAGCCGTCGTCATTTCAAGCAACTGAATCTCTTCTTCTCTTACTTTTATCAATTCTGCGGTGCGTTTTTCCACCAATTCCGTAAGATGATCCCGATGCTGTTTGACTTCCAGATGGGTTCTGATTCTGGCTTTTACAATCCCCGGACTGAAAGGCTTTGTGATATAATCCATCGCGCCGAGTTCAAGCCCCAATGTCTCATCTTCTTCTTTATCCCGTGACGTAATAAAGATGATCGGAATATCCCGTGCGGATTCAGCGGCTTTCAGGCGTCTGCACACCTCATATCCGTCCATTTCGGGCATAACGATGTCCAAAAGAATCAGGTCCGGCTGATTTTCCGACATGGCAAGTTCAATGGCCTCAGTTCCGTTGGTGGTCACGCTGACTTCATAATCAAATTTTATGATTTCCCAGAGGATATAGATGTTTCCCGGCACATCATCCACAATCAATATGCGTTGTTTTTTCAATTTATTGCCTATATTTTGCTCCGTTGGGCTTTTTCTCGCAAAGAACGCAAAGGGCGCAAAGGAGTTTCTTCCCGGACGTTTCCACGCAGGGCGTGGGAACGAGAAAAACCTGCCGAATCACGCCTTACATATCCTCCCCGTAAAATGTAATGCCCACGCGCTGAATATGAGCGATCACATCCGGATCGCCGATCCGGTCATAAATAGAAAGATCAATCATATAGGGCAGGAGCAGGTCATCGAGTTCGTCCATGATTCGGTACAGCACATTCAGCGTCAGATCCGCACCGCCGCAGAGCGTCAGATCAATGTCGGAGCCGTTCTTGTAATTTCCTTTTGCGCGCGAACCGTACAGGATTGCTTTTTTCACCTGCGGGTAACGGGCGAAAACCGCGCAGATTGCCTTTATGTCGCTTTGTTTAAGCCCGAAACGCGGTGTCATTGCGGGTCATCCTTAAAATGTTGCAGTCTGTTTCGGAGTGTAAGAAATTCAGGATAATATGTATTGACGATTGCTGCGGCAATTTCTTCGGCAATTTCTTCATTATAAGTATGCACCGTTAAGGCTCTGCTTTTAATCATATCCATCCATATTTTGCCGTTCTCGATCAGCCCCCGTCTGAACGCCAGTCGAAAGGCGTCGCGGCTGCCGTGTATGTCGGTTTCACCCTGATACTCGAAATAATCTTTCATCGTATTCCATGCCAATTCGTAAGAATACTCAAATGCCTGAATCAATCCCTGTTTTTCAAACTCGTTCAGTTCACCTTTCTCAATGAACTTTGTCAGTTGAGCAATTGCCTTGGTAAAGTTGTTGAATCGCTGAATCCAGCGGATGTCCTGAGCGGTCATAAATCGCCTCCGTAGTTGTCAGGCTTTGCACTCGTTTGCGCCATGTATAACATCAGATGCGGGAAACTTATTTATTCAAACCTGCTAAACGGAGTTATTACATTTTTTTTAAATTAAAATCAATAAGAACCCGCAAATCGCCAGACCATCGCATTGATTTTTGATTGTAGGGACATGCCGCCGGTCTGCCTTTACGGATTTTTTTTTGATAAAAAAGCTTTTGTTGCTTTGCGCTCTCTGCGCCTTTGCGAGAAACCTCCAGTCGGACATTACATGGAAATCCCGTAACGCTCGATTTTTTCATAAAGCGTTTTTCTCGAAATGCCGAGACATTGCGATGCCAGACTCTTGTTGCCGCTGCATTTTTCCAGCGTCTTTCGGATCAGTTCGCTTTCCATGTCTCTCAACGTGATGCCCTTTTCAGGCAAGTCGCTGAAAATTTCCTTATCCGCATTTGCGGCGGAAAGCCCCGCGCCGGACACAATCTGCTCCGACAGTTCATCCGGCATCAGCCGGGGACCTTTGGACAGAAGCACCGCTCTTGCCAGACAGTTTTTCAACTCCCGCACATTCCCGGGCCAGTTGTAACGAACCAATATCTCCATGGTCTCCGGCGTCACACCGTCAATGCTTTTCTCATACTGCACGGCATAGTGTCTGACAAAATGATTGACTAAAAGGGGAATATCTTCCCTGCGCTTGCGCAACGCCGGCGCCCGGATCGGAATCACTTCGATTCGGTACAAAAGATCGCTGAGAAAATGCCCTTTACGGATTTCCTCCTGAAGATCAAAATTGGTGGCGGCAATGACCCGGACATCCACCTGACGCGAGTTGGCAGCGCCTACCGGCTCAAATGTTTTTTCCTGTAAAAAGCGGAGCAGTTTTGCCTGAAGCCTGAGACTCATGTGTCCGATTTCATCCAGAAAAAGCGTGCCGCCGTCTGCCAGTTCCAGCCGCCCTTTTCTGGCTTCGCCCGCGCCGGTGAACGCGCCTTTTACATGCCCGAACAATTCGGCTTCCAGAAGATTTTCGGTCAGCGCGGCAGAATTGATGCAGACCATTTCGGCTTTTTTCCGCCGGCTTTCGATGTGCAGCGCGCGCCAACAGTTCTTTTCCGGTTCCGGTTTCGCCGTAGATCATCACCGACGCATCGGTGGGGCCCACGGTGCGGATCATGTCAAAAATGTCTCTCATCTTCCGGCTGACGCCGATGATATTATGAAAGGCATATTCGCTTCTGACCTGATTTTTCAGCTTGCTGAGTTCACGAGACATCTCGCGCTCACGGATCGCCTTGTTCAGCACAAGGGTCAGTTCTTCATAATCAAGCGGTTTGATAAGATAATTCGTCACTCCCTCTTTCAAAGCCTCTACAGCGGACTTGACCGTTCCGTAGGCGGTCATAATAATAAAAGGCGGCGATTCCCGAATATTGCTCATTTTGTGGTAAAGCTCCAGACCGTCCATTCCGGGCATCTTCAGGTCTGAAAG
>DZCT01000557.1 GCA_022736535.1 Desulfatirhabdium butyrativorans
TGAGGTCATGCCTGATAAAATATTTCCGCTGGGAGAACTGACAAAAGAAATTGCCGTGATCACGCCGGGGCAGAAAATCACTTACATTACGGATGTCGGCTATACCAGAGATAATGCGGAAAAAATTATTGCGCTTGCAAGAGATTCGGATCATCTTTTTATCGAATCGGCTTTTCTTGAGAGCGAAAACGAACTTGCCGGAGAAAAATATCATCTCACCGCAAAACAGGCTGGAATGCTTGCCGGTAAAGCCGGCGTGAAGCAGTTCACGCTGTTTCACTTTTCTCCGAGATATTCAGGCATGGAGCATTTTTTTCGGGAGGAAGCGGAAGCGGCTTTCAAAAAATACCGTCAGTGATTATATCTCTCGCAAAGCACACAAAGGGCGCAAAGATAAAGAAAAAGGATACGGGGGTTCCGTTATAAGTGCCTCCTAAGTAGAGCGGGTTTTTAACCCGCTTTACGTTTACTCGTTTATCTCTCGCAAAGCACGCAAAGGGCGCAAAGATGTAGGGGCAGCCCCCTGTGGCTGCCCCCGTTCCGGGTAAACATGCAGGGTAAGCAGGGTAAGCACGGGGGTTTACCCCTACGGCGTGCTTTGCGAGAAATTTATGATAAGTTAAGAAGGGAGCGAAATGTGAGCATTGAAAAAATGACTGAAAAATCAAAATTGAAGACAAAGCGGTCTCTTAGCGAACATGAGGCAAAGCTTTTGTTAAAAAATTACGGCATTCCTGTTGTTGAGGAAATTGTCGTACAAAATGCGGATGAAGCGTTGGCAGCCGCGGCTCAAATCGGCTTTCCCGTAGTGCTGAAAGGACTCGGCGCCGCGCTTCTGCATAAAACAGAACTCGGTATTGTTCATCTGAATCTGACAGATGAACGCTCTGTGCGTGAAGCGGCAGAATACGTCAAAATCCGAGCCGGAAAGGATTTGGAGGGATTTCTGATTCAGCCTCAGATAAAGGGAAAGCGGGAATTTGTCGCGGGGCTGTTTCGGGACCCGCAGTTCGGTCCCGTGGTGATGTTCGGCGCGGGCGGCATTTTTACCGAAGCGATTTCAGATGTTGCGTTCCGGCTCGCGCCCCTGAGCGAAAACGACGCGCTTGAAATGCTCGAGGAAATTCATACAAAAGCATTGCTGGGGAATTTCAGAGGAGAGAAAGCAGTTGATAAAAATCAACTGATTCAGATACTTAAATCTATGTCCCGCATCGGCGTGGAGCGCCCCGACATTGCCGAAATTGACATCAATCCGCTTATCATCACGCCCGAAGGAAAGCTTTGTGCAGTGGACGCGTTGGCAGTGATGAAGGAAATATCGCCTTCATCCGACAATGAGACAAAGCCCAAAGCGGCAAAGATTGATCCGGCTTTTATAAGGAATTTTTTTCATCCGAAATCTGTCGCGTTTGTGGGCGCATCGTCTCAGCTCGGCAAATGGGGACATACGCTGCCTGTCGTTACCATCAGCAAAGGCTATGAAGGCGAAATTTATCTCGTCAATCCCAAAGGCGGAACCATTGTGGGGCGTGAGTCATACAAGTCCGTCACGGATATTCCCGGAAATGTTGATCTTGCCATTGTGACGGTTCCCGCGTCGCTCGTCGCTGACCTGATTCCTCAGTTGAAGGAAAAAGGCATACACAATATGCTGCTGATTTCATCCGGCTTTTCGGAAACCGGAGCCGAAGGGAGAAAATTGGAGGAAGCCCTTGTAAAAAAAGCAAGAGAAGCCGGTATTCTGCTTTTAGGCCCCAACACGATGGGCATCTGCAATCCGCATATCCGCTTTTACTGCACCGGCGGACCCGTCTGGCCCCGAGCCGGGGCAACATCGGTAGTCGCGCAGTCCGGGAATATGGGCGCGCAGTTGCTGGCTTTTGCCGAGCGTCAGGACATCGGCATACGCGCTTTTGCCGGCTCCGGCAATGAAGCAATGATCACCGTGGAAGATTATGTTGAGGCATTGGGCACAGATGATCTGACCCGAACCGTCATGCTGTATATTGAAAGCGTCAAAGACGGACGCCGCTTTTTTGAGGCTGCCGCACGGGTCGGAAAAAAGAAACCCATTGTGCTGTTAAAAGGCGGACGAACCAAAGCGGGACAGCGCGCCGCCGCGAGTCATACCGGCGCGCTGGCTTCGGATTCAAAGGTTTTTGATGCGGTGTGCAAACAGGCAGGCATTGTAAAAGTGGAATATCCGATGGATTTGCTTGATCTTTCAGCCGCATTTTCTTCCCTGCCGCTGCCCAAGGGAAACCGGGCGGCAATCATAACGCTCGGCGGGGGCTGGGGCGTGGTCACCGCTGATCTGTGTTCGGAACACGGTCTCAGCGTGCCGGATTTGTCGCCGGAACTGATCGAATACATTGATAAAATGCTTCCGCCTTACTGGAGTCATTCCAATCCGGTGGACATTGTGGGCGAAAATGAGGAATCCATCGCGATGGATATTACCGAGGCATTGCTGAAATGGGAAGGCTGCGACGCCGTGATTAATCTCGGCATTATGGGCAGAAAGATTCTTTTAGGCAGAGTCTGCGACGCCTCGTGCAAATCGGACCCGAGCTGTTCCCCGACATTTACTGAAACCATGATTCGTCAATTCTCAGATTTTGAAAAAAATTATGTTAAGTATGTCGTAACACTCATGGAAAAATACGACAAGCCGGTGTTCGGCGTGAGCATTCTCACAGAAGATAAAGAACAGACGGTTTACCGGGTGAAAGACAGCCGATTCAAAGGCATTTTTTATCCCACGCCGGAACGGGCGGTAAAGGCATTTGCTCGGATGTATGAATATTGGCGGTTTGTGAGCCGTTGAGAGAAAATCGGCGTGCGAAAAATGCTTCGCTTATTGGTAGTGGTGTAGAAGAGGTGATGAACTATGTCCCTGTCATTCTGAGCCGCAG
>DZCT01000558.1 GCA_022736535.1 Desulfatirhabdium butyrativorans
GTCAGATTGTCCGTCACCGTCCCGTCAAAGTTGTTCGTGAAACGGGGAGCAGGCAGCGGCACACCTATTTCCAGATCGCCGTCGTCTTTTAACAAATACGAGGTTGTCTGTCCGGTTTTGGCAGGAACCCGGTTTTCAATGCCCCTCATCATTTCATTCAAGGTGTGTCCCGTTCCCCTCACGGGACCGGCTCCCGGCTCCGCAAACACGCTCTGTCCTGCCGGAACCGTGTCGTCTTTCAGACGGTTGTAAATGTTTTCCAGCGTGTAACTGTTCGTTGAACCCGGAGCCGCGGCTGAATCCGGGCTTCCCGCAAAAGCCGACGCCGGAATCAGCATCGCCAGCACAATTGCCGACAAAAAAATCCTGTGTTTCCTTTTCATTTCAAACCTCCCTGTTAAAAATAAAAGTCAATCCCCCCTTGTCTGAACCCTGATTCACCTGATTGAAGGATTGACAGGATTTCTGTCTGCTTTTTTTCCTGTCGTTCTGAGCGAAGCGAAGGATCTAAGATTCCTCACCGCGTTCGGAATGACAGGAAAGCTAATCTTGAAAATCCTTTAATCCTGTGAATCAGGGTTCGGACAACGGGAGGGGCAAAAATAAAATTTTTGCACTCCGGACTGCCGAATCCTTGCAGAGTCACGCCGCCGGCCTGCTCCTACGATCTTTTTCTACCGCTTGATAAAAAGACAGAAAGCAGAACCTGATCCCTTCCTGTCCATCGGCAGACGATATCCCGCTCTGCAATCCGGGTGACGTGCGTACCTGTTTCTCTGATCCATGCCACAGGAAACCCGCTCGCCCATAGTATTTCTCTGACTTCCGGCAGCCGGCTGTCAGGAAAACGTCTCAAATTCTTTGGCAGATCGAATCCGCCTCCCCATAATTCCCAAAAATTTCCCACCTGAACCACGAGAATATGCCCCGGCAGTTGTCTGCAAAGCCGCACTTTCTGCTGTGAAAGCCGAAGCGGGGGACGCAGCCGAGGACAGGAATATGCCAAAATATAATTCGGTTTCCGGAGCGCAAAAATTTTATTTTTGCTGTTCGGAATCCAGATAAAATATTCGTCCAGCCAGGGAAAACGGCGGCGAAGCCCTGTTATCAGGCGATATGCCGATGCTTTCTGAAAATGTCCCAGATAAGAATTCAGCAGGCGATAAGTTGCCTCAATCATGGGCCAGTGCCAGCGAATCATCCGGAGTGCAAAAATAGAATTTTTGCACTCCTCCTCTGCACGGATCAGACGTTCACGGCAGGCAGCCACAACGCGTCTGCGTACCAGCAGGTAATCGGGTCTGACAATATATCCGAGAAAATCAATACCGTCGGACACGGGACGGAGCCGTCTTCTGTCATTAAGCTCCAGATGCAGTGCGTTTTGCAGAAATTCCCTGATCCTGACTTCATAATCCTCCAAAGCAGCCCTGTTTTCGGATAAAAGGACAACATCATCGCAATAGCGGACATAATACTGAACTTTCAGACAATGTTTCACAAACTGATCCAGTGCGTCTAAATACACATTGGCAAAAAACTGGCTGGTCAGATTTCCGATAGGCAGCCCGCAGCCGGAATCTGCTTTGAAAAGCGTCTTGTGCGGAGGAAGACACTCGAAGTCGGAGCGGACTGCATCCCTGAACCGGCAGTTCCGAGCAGGCTCGTTAAAGAGAATGATCTGAATCAGCCATTTCACAGCCGGATCCCTTTCACGGGCAATCAGCCGTTCATAAAGTATATTCCGGTTCAGCGTGATGAAAAACCCCCGGATATCCAATTGCAGGTACCAGGCTCTGCGGGTTCCGTTTGCCGTAACCTTTCGGGTAAAAGAACGCAGCCGCTCAACCCCTTTGTGCGTCCCTTTTCCTTTGCGGCACGCGCAGGAATCATGGATGAACCTGCGCTCCCATCGGGGTTCCAGTTCTCCGACAAGAATATGATGCACCACCCGATCTTTGAAATCCGCAGCGAAAATTTCTCTTTGTTTGGGCTTTGTTATCAGAAAGGCAACCGATCTGCCGGGCAGATATGTTCCGGCAGTCAGTTCCTCATGCAGAGCCACAAGATTTTCTTCCAGATTCTGCTCAAAAATCATGGCATTGAATGTTTTCCGCTTGTGTCTGCGGCACCGGCAGTATGCCCGGTAAATATTTTTCAGTGTAAACAAAGGATGATCTTCAAACATTTTCAAAGCACCCCATTGTCTGAACCCTGATTAAAGGATTATAGGATTGACAGGATTTCTGTCTGCTTTTTTATCCCTGTCATTTCAAGCTTTTTATCCCTGTCATTTCGAGCGGAGCGAGAAATCTTAAGATTCCTCACTGCGTTCGGAATGACAGGGGCGGTCTGCGTTCGGAATGACAGAACGGAAAGCCTTCAGAATGACATAAACACAAATCATGAAAATCCTATAATCCTGTAAATCATGGTCAATTTTTGCACGCCGGATAAAGGGCGCAAAGCCATCATTCTCCGCCACGAACCGGCCACACGTAGTAGGTATTGGTCTTATCGTTGTTGTTCACGTTGCCGTTGTTCAGGTTCACGTTCCATGCGTTGCTCGTATTGTTCGAGTAGGTCTTATCCGTCCTCTTTTCCCGGAATGCTAAAATTTCATTTCAGCACTCCCCCGGGACCACCGGCTTCCGATCCCCTGACGGGGTACGAGAGCCTGAATTTTTATGCCTTCCGAAAAAACACGGACAGGCGGGACAGACGCACAATGATGAACAGGCGCGCTCGGAAATGCCGAATTGCCTTTCCGATTCAGGCCCAAAACCTTGCCGCCCCTTATCCGGAGTGCAAAAATTGACACTGATTCATAGGATTAAAGGATTGACAGGATTTCTGTCTGCTTTTTTATCCCTGTCATTTCGAGCTTTTTATCCCTGTCATTTCGAGCTTTTTATC
>DZCT01000559.1:0-1072 GCA_022736535.1 Desulfatirhabdium butyrativorans
CTTCCGAGCCGTAGGAAATCACTGTCAGAGAGGCGGAAGATTTTTCCTTCAACTGTACGCCGGTTTCGATGGCATTTTCGTCATAAAGTCCCATCATTCTTGTATATCTGCTGTGCGCCCGACCCGTAGCCAGTTCAAAATCTCCGGCCGGAACTGCATAATCGGGAACCACTTTCGCCAAGACCGCAATGTGCATAATGCCTCCTTTAAAAGCAGGTACGAGGTGAGGGGTAAGAGGTCAGGGGTAAACATCCCCGAACCTCGCACCTCTAACCCCGAACCTCTCACCTATTTCCCTTTATATTCCGGCGCTCTTTTTTCGCCGAAAGCCTTGAATCCTTCTTTCCGGTCTTCCGTGTCTCTCAGGATGCCCCAGAGCAGGTGGGAAAATGCGATACCGTGTTCCAGCGGCATGTCTAAGCCCATGACAATCGCCTGTTTCGCGGCTTTGACGCTCAACGGCGCGTTGCTGGCGATTTTTTCCGCATATTTTTTCGCCAGATTCATCAGTTCCGCAGGCTCTACTACGTCGCTGACCAAGCCCACGCGGTGCGCTTCCTGCGCGTCAATCATTTCGCCGGTGAGCAGCATTTTCATCGCGACTGCCTGCGGAATGGCGCGGGGCAAACACTGAGTCCCGTTCAATCCGGCAAGGCTTGCCACTTTTACTTCCGTCAGACCGAATTTGGCGGTAGTAGCGCAGATTCTCAGATCGCAGGCGAGCGCCATTTCAAGACCGCCGCCGATGGCAAAGCCGTTGATTGCCGCAATGATGGGCTTCCACATTTTCATCTGCGGAATAATGGGCTGTCCCTCTCTGAGATAAATAGCTGCCATGCACTCACTCGGCGGCGGCGTTTTTTTCATGTCCGTGCCGGTGCAGAAAGATTTTTCGCCCGTGCCGGTCAGAACAGACACCCGAATGTCATCATCTTTTTTCACTTCTGTCCAGATATCAAACAGCGCGTCAACCGATTCCGGATCCAGAGAGTTCATGGCTTCGGGACGATTCAATGTAATATACGCGACATGGTTTTCTTTTTTGAAATCAACACCCATTTTGTTTTCTCCT
>DZCT01000559.1:1172-2914 GCA_022736535.1 Desulfatirhabdium butyrativorans
CTTTTCCGTGATAAAAATATTGTAAGGTTTTTTCTGGCGCAGCAAAGTTCTTGCAATGGTCCAGCGGTGAATTTCCGAAGGACCTTCCAATATCCGCCAGATTCTCACCATGCGGGCGACATATTCCAATCCGAGTTCTTTGGAAAGCCCCACGCCGCCGTGCATCTGAATGGCTTTGTCAACGATTTCGCTCAACATCTCGGTTGCCAGCACTTTCAGGCATGAGCCTTCGATACGAAGGTCGCTGTAGCCCTGATCTGACTTCCATGCCGCATAATAGAGGAACAGCCGGATGCTTTCCAACTGCATGGTGGCATCTGCAATCCAGTTCTGAATGGTCTGGCGTTCTGCCAGCAGTTGCCCGAAAGTTTCCCGCGTGTTTGCATGGTCTATCATCATCTGAATGACTCTTTCCGCCATTCCGGTACAGCGGGCAGCCAACTCGATCCGGCGCACGCCGAAACGATTCTGTAAAGGAATAAAGGCTTTGCCCAACTCGCCCAGAACCGCATCGTCTCCGACAACGACATCTTCAAGAATCAGGTCCCATGTGGGCATGGCGCCGATAACCGGAATCTCTTTTCCTACTCTCACACCCGGCATATCTTTGTCAATCAGAAAAGCGGTGAAACGGTCTTTTGTGGGCGCGTCTTTGTCGGTTACGGCAATCAGGATGAAAAATACATTGTCTTTGTCGCATTTGCTGATAAAGGTTTTCGTGCCGTTGATGACCCATTTGTCGCCTTTGCGGACTGCCATGGTTTTCAAGCCGCTGACATCGGAGCCGGCGCCGGGTTCGGTTGCTGCCATGGCAGAATCAAGCTCATTGTTACAGTAGGGCGTGAAATATTTATCACGCTGGTTTCCGCTGCAACATGCGTGGAGGTAGTAGAGGTTCGGCGCGTCCGGGGGCAACATGAAACCGTGAGGTGAGAATCCGACGAGACATTTGCACATTTCTTCCATGACCAGTGTTTTTGCCAACATTCCCAAGCCCTGTCCGCCGAATTTTTCTTCCACTTCCAATCCCCAGAAACCCAATTCTTTTGTCTTTGCCAGCAGGCGTTTGGTGTCGTCTTTGGGAATGAGCGGCCCCGGCTCTGTCCACAGGCTCATGTCCCGTTCGATAAGCGTTTTTTCCAGAGGCATCATCTCTCTTTTGACAAACTCCCGCATCGCCTCTTTGAGCATCATATATTCTTCAGAAATTGCAAAATCCATCTCAAGACTCCTTTGTTGGGGGGTGAGGGGTAAGAGGTAAGCGGTCAGGGGCATCATTTTCCCCTCACCTCTCACCCCTTACCTCTGACCTCTTTTCTACGTCAGCACCTCTTCTGCCGCCAGCGCTTTGATTTCAGATTCGGAATAGCCCAGCATTCCGCTGAGAACTTCTTTGGTATGTTCGCCGAGCAGGGGCGCGGCTGTTTTCATTTCAATGGGCGTTTTGGAAAAGACAATGGGCGCACGGTTATACAGCGTGGAGCCGACCACCGGATGATTCAGGTATGCCCAGAAGCCTCTTTCCCGGTTATGCTCGTCGTCAATCGTTGCTCTGGCGTCGTTCAGCGTACCGGCTTTTACGCCGTATTTGAGCAGTTCTGCCATCAACTGATCCGCATACTTGTCTTTTGTCCATGCTTCGATATGCGCGTTGAGTGTTTCTTCATTTGCCTTGCGTTTGGCAAGCGTCGAGAATTTCTCATCTTCAGCCCATGCCGGATAGCCCATGACTTTCTTGAACA
>DZCT01000560.1 GCA_022736535.1 Desulfatirhabdium butyrativorans
GCGAAGCGGTTTTTCGCATTATAAATCTCTTTTTTTTGAAAGCGAATTGGTATAAAATTTCATTTTAGCACTCCGGAGTTCAAGCGGTACGGACGCGGAGCGTCCGGGGGCTGCATTCCCACGCAGAGCGTGGAAACGAGACTCCTGACCTTTGATTTACTTCTTCGTCACTTTAAACCGGCAGATTCTCGCGCCGGTTGCCCAGCAGTCTGTTTCCTTGACGTTAAACGCCGCGCCGGTGTACTCCTCCAGAATCCCGGCGATAAAGCCTTCATCGTAGGTGCAGATGGTTTCCTCGGAAATGGGAAGCCCGGAACAGTCCAAATCTTCGGCAACCGTCAGTTGCATCTCCAATTTCTCCAGATCGGCTTTTTCAACTTTCAATATTCCTACATAATGATCTTTCAGCTTTTTTTGCAGATCAGCAACAAATCCGTTAAAATCCAGTTCCTTGTTCAGCATGTTTTTACAAAATTCTTTGCCTGCTTTTTTTCCGGATTCATAATAAATTTCTTCGGCGATCTCCGGATCAAATCGCTTAATCAGCACATCCCGCAGGCTGTACTGCATCAGACGGTAAAAAATGACCGACATGGAATCGCCCAGATTGGGTCTGCCTTCCTGAATATTGCCGAGATCATTCCAGCAAAAAAGCAGTTCGTCTCTTTTTTCTTTGAACATGGCTGTCTCCTGTATCAGCTTTTATATTATCTCTTAACACCTCGGTTCTTTTATAGAAATCCTGCAATTTCCCAATTTCTCCGATGAACTTCTGTATTTCTGAACATGCTTGTTTTCGCACTCCGGAAGCGGGAATTTAACAGCCTTGCCGGATAGTTCAGGCTTCACTTATCTGTCTCCCACGGATGCCCACGCGATAGAGTCAATCCGGTTTAAGCGTGTCATAACGTAATCGAGCAGCAAACCGATAGCCCCGATAACGATCATGCCGTCCATGACGTAATCCATTCTCAGCGCGTTGCGGGAATCCAATATCAGATAGCCCAGCCCGGATTTGACGGCAATCATCTCCGCGGCCACCACCACGAGCCACGCAATGGTGACAGTAATTCTGAGCGCGGTCAGCACCGAAGGCAGCATTCCCGGAATAATGATTTTTGTCACCACTTCATATCGGCTGAAGTTGAAATTCGCCGCAACATGAAAATACACCGGATTGATGGACTGAACCGCCGCGGTGGTCGAGACAGCGAGCGGAAAAAAGCTTGCTAAAAAAATCAGAAATACTGCGGGCTTGTCGCCGATGCCGAACCAGAGCATGGAAAGCGGAATCCATGCCAGCGGCGAAATCGGGCGCAGAAACTGAATCAGCGGATTTAAAAACTGCTGGGCGGTCCGCCATCGTCCGAGGACAATGCCCAGGGGAATGCCGAACAGAATCGCCAGATAAAATCCCGCTGTCACCCGAAAAAGGCTGGCGACCGCATGGCGAAGCATGGCGCCGTTGCAAATCAGTTCGCACATACTGACAAAGACTTTTACGGGTCCCGGGAAAACCTGTTCGCTCCAGCCGCTGTGACGCGCCAGCAGTTCCCACAGCATCAGCGTAACCGAAAAAGTGACCAGGGGAAATAAAAAAGGCTGTTGTATTGATTTCATGTTATGAAGGTAAGAGGTAAGGGTTGATGCCTCTGACCTCTCACCTCTGACCTCTCACCTCTGACCCCTTACCTTTCTCTTTAAGGATTAATATCTATCGCGGGATAGATGCCTTTCATCGGTCCCTGGGGATAAGGCTGCACAATGTTAAAAGAAATGTCCTGCCCTTTCTGAGCATGTCCTCTGCCTTTCTCACCGTCATAAAACGCGCCGTTTGCCTCCAGTATGTGTTCCACCCGATGCTGAAATGCCTGCACAAACTGTCCGCCTGAACCCTTAAAACGCATCGCGCCGATGGAAATCTCACCGCTGACTTTAGCGAGTTCCTCAAGGGAAATGCTGTTTTCTTTCAGATCGTCATTGTTTCGGATGAATCCCCACACGATATGCCGGGGCGGAATGATGACAGGCTCTTTCATGTCAATAATGGTGTGAGGCATCACAATGCTTTCCTCCCCGATAATCAGCGGACTGTCTGATTTCCCTTGCAGAAAGGAATTGAAACCCACAAAGACTTTATGCTTCAGATGGGCGTAAATGATGGTTGCGCCGTGCGCGGTGATGTCACAGCCTTCAAGGCGGGAATAACTGATGTAGCAGTTTTCCTGAGCATTGGCGCCTTTTCCGAGCCATGCGCTTTCCAGAAATGCCCGCTGCGCCACCAGCACATTTTCATCAATATGATTTTTGCCTTTGAGCAGGGCATAGCGGTTAATCGAAGCGCCTTTAGGCATTTCAATATGAGGATCCAGATGCACCACATCATAGAGCCTTTGAAAATCCAGCTTGCGATCTTCGGCAAAATCCATGAACATGCCCATCGTGCCTTTGCCCGGCTCAAAGGCAATATATTTTCTCAATATCTCAGGATTATAGCGGTAGTCAAAATCAAACATCTCTTTTGCTCTGATCCAGATGCGCCCGGGTCTGATTTTCTTATGAGACAGTTCGCCGACCTGCAAGTAGGAAAATGCGCCCACCACACAGTCATGAAGACTTGAGAGATCAACAGTGCTGAAAGGTCCCAGAAAACATCCCTCCACCGGAGAACCGTGAATGTTGGCGTAATGCGCGGCGATGGAGTTTTTAATCAGAAACAGGTCTAATTTTTCCGGATTGTGCGAGAAATTATGAACCAGCGTCTTTATCAGAAAACTGTCTTTAATCCATATCACTTCATCATCTTCCAGCGGAATATCTGTTCCCCGAAAATGAAAAATGTCTCCTTTTTCTTTGAGTTCGTCTCCCCGGATGTCGCTTTTGTAAAGCACAGAATTATCAACTTT
>DZCT01000561.1 GCA_022736535.1 Desulfatirhabdium butyrativorans
CTTGCCGGGGGATGTCCCGGACGCCAGCTTTTTCTTGCCGGAGAAGGAGACGGAGACGCGGCGATTTTTGTCATGGGCATGATCGTCGGCGCGGGATTTGCCCATAATTTCGCTCTGGCAAGTTCGCCCAAAGGTCTGGGACCTCACGGCATCGCTGCCATCGTTGTCGGACTTGCTGTTTGTCTCTTCATCGGCGTTACGATGAGAAATAAATGACGGAAAGGGTAGGGCGGGGTTACGTCCCCGCCGTATGCTCGGACAGTGAAAAGGAGTCAATAAAATGAGTGAAACAGTTGATGCAAGAGGTCTTTCCTGCCCTCAGCCGGTGCTGATGCTGATGGATACATTGAAGAAAAAAGATAAAGGTGAGATTTTGGTGCTGGTGGATACAGAAGCGTCAAAGGAAAATGTGAGCAGAGCCGCAGAAACCAAAGGCTGGCAGGTGAAAGAGGTTCTTGAAGATAGTCTGGAATACCGAATCAAACTGGTGAGGAATTAGCAGTGTCTTTTTTAGGCTTGTTCAAAAAGAAAGCCGTCACAAAAGCAGCTTCGGATCAGAAGCAGGGGCGGGCGATTCTGGTATTTGAAAACACGAGTGAAGTCATTCGGGCTGAAAATCTGCTGAAAAAAGCAGGATGGGAAACCCGGGTGATGGGACCGCCGCCTGAAATCCGCAGCGGCTGTGATCTGGTCATTGAAATTCCGCTTATCGAAGAATTGCTTATGCTGAGAACACTCAGGGAAGCGGGAATCACTCCCCTGCAAACCGTTCCGGTGAGCAGTCCGCTCTTACAGCCGGTGGATATCTTTCAGATCAAAGATTTCGGCGACTACCTGATGGTTCGGGCAGCCAATATGAAACTGACGGTGGACAAAAAAACACAGGTGATTGTGAATATCTCCGGGGGCGGATGCCCTGATGTGCCGTATCTGGCATGGCAGATGGTGGGAAAAACCTTATCCCAAGCCCCCGCGCCGAGAGACATCGGTCACACCCTTTGCGGCTACGCTCTTCAATTGGCTTATGAAGAAATGATGCGCCGGTGTTGATAATTCTCCCTTCTCCTGAAAACCTCATACTACGAATTTGCTTTCAGATAGTTATGAATCACGGGCCGCTCACGCTTCCGGCTCGGAGCCGGGAGCGTAGAGACAGAAAATTTTGCGTCTCTGGTTCCGACATTTCATAACTGTTTGAAAGCGAAATCGTATGAATAGCCAGGCTTTTTACGCTTGACATTTTCCGCATCGTTATTTATTACTACCAGCAAATAGGGTTACGCGGTTGCGATTCTCGTTCCCACGCGGAGCGTGGGAACGTCCCCACGGCGGACGCTCCCGCGGAATGCGCTGTCTGTCCCCGCGGGCGGACGCGGAGCGTCCGGGATTTCGGCATGAGCACTCAGACTTCGGCAAGCTCAGTCGAGCCGTCGAATGTTTCGTTCCCACGCGGAGCGTGGGAACGAGATCAATGTTTATTTTACCAGCAAATTAAAATTCAGGGGGTTTCATAATGAAAAAGTCTGTTCTTAAAAAAGATAAAAAATATTCATTTTCTGACTATTTCGATCTGAACAATCCGACAAAAGAAATACTGGAAGTGTTCGGTTACAGCTATAATTTCCTTCAGTTGTTATTGCCTGAGACAAAAAGACAAGTAAATTCCCTTGTAAAATTAAGAGATACATACATTAGAAAACTGCCCTTTATCTCTCTGAATTCGGAAACTGCCAGACGGGAATTTTATATCTCTCCTTTGCTGCTGGAAATATTAGATTATCTGAATGCGGAAATAAACGTGGAATATCCCCTGGATGCAGGCGAAAACCTCAGCGGAACAGTTGATTATTTTATAAAGTATTCGGGTAAAATTGTAATTATCGAAGCGAAGAAAGGAGATTTGGAAAGGGGTTTCAACCAGCTTGCGATAGAGCTGATCGCTATGGACAAGTGTGAGGAAAGTCCTCAGAAGATATTGTACGGGGCAATTACCCTGGGAGATATATGGCGGTTCGGAATTCTTCAGAGAGAAGAAAAATTGCTGATAAAAGATATGAATGCCTATATTATTCCGTCTGATCTGGAAAAACTGTTCTCTATATTGCTCGGCATACTTGAAACAGAAGCCTGATTTTTTCAACAGGGATGCACAGAATAAACATGGCGAATGCAGGTATGCCCGCATATCCTGTTTACCCCTGTTGAAATTAAAGACGGATAATTTCAGCAGCGATTCGGTATTGCTCCGAGACGCTGGGGCGGGCATGAATGCCCGCCCCGCAACTAATCACAAAGCGAAGAACCCTGCTGCACCTGCATGATGTCCAAAACAGTGATACAGCCGTCATCGTCCAGATCGTAGAACACATCGTAGTCCTGATTGCCCGCACAGGTATTCCAGATTGAAGAGACCCTGCCGGTATCGAGATCGTCAATATCGCCGTCGCCGTCAAAATCATAGCCGCAGGTTTGCGGAACATCGAGATTGAGGCTCAAGCCCTCAGTCAAAGACGGCACGGACAAATCCGCCTTGAAGGTCTGATGCACACGTATGCCGACAGCTTCTTTCTTTTCCGAGACAATTTGACTGCCCTCATGCGTTCTTACCGTCAGCATACAGCCGGTCTGTCCCGTGCCGTGCAGCACGATCCGGTAATTCACGGCGTCCGAAACGGGCAGCCACACCGTCTGAGTGCCATCCGGATTCAGCTCGAAGTCGGCACCTGCGATGTTTCTGCCTTCCTGTACGTCGCCCGGTATGTACCCGCCTTCTTTGCCGATCACGTTTCCTTGTGCGTCATACACGAACAGGTCAGCCGCGCCGTAAACTTCCACAGAAACCCGCCGGCTCTGAGACCGCGCTGAAGGCGTTTCAAGATGTCTCATGATCTCCCTGCCGAGTTCG
>DZCT01000086.1:0-5291 GCA_022736535.1 Desulfatirhabdium butyrativorans
AATGGCATCTAAGTTAGAAATACCTATAATTGGTTTTTCAGCGCCAAGCGCCAGCCCTTTGACCGTGCTGATGCCGATGCGCAAGCCGGTAAAACTGCCGGGTCCCTTCGCAACTGCAAATCCGTCCATGTCGGCAATGTCAAGCCCCGCGCCGTTGTTGTAAAATGAAAGGGCAGTCTGAATCATCTTCAGCAGATGCTTGGAGTGGGTCTGTCGGGTGACAAGACTTATTTCCGAGAGCGCATCGGTCTCGGAATCCGCAACCGCAACGCTGCAACTCTCTGCGGCTGTATCAAGGGCAAGTATTTTCATTGTGTGATTCTTGACTGGGATTATGGGGGATTTCAAGGATTATGGGGATTTAACATCCTGCAAATCCCCATAATCCCCTTAATCCCGGTTAAGACTTATCCTTCCAGTGCAACGGGCAGAACCTCATCCATATTTTTGACAGGAACAAACTTGATTCTCCGTTTTACATTCATGGGAATCTCGCTCAGGTCTTTTTTATTCTTTTCGGGAATAATGATGGTCCGAATGCCGCCTCTCAGCGCGCCCAAGGCTTTTTCCTTGAGACCGCCGATGGGCAGCACCCTTCCCCTGAGTGTAATCTCTCCGGTCATGGCAACATATTTGTCAACCGGCTTGTTGGTCAGAACCGAAATCAGCGCGGTAGCCATTGCAACCCCGGCAGAAGGTCCGTCTTTGGGAATTGCGCCTGCCGGCACATGAATGTGAATATCGAAATTTTCAAAAATATTTTCTTCCACGCCTAATTTCTGAAGATTCGCACGGGCATAACTCACCGCCGCACGGGCAGATTCCTGCATGACTTCCCCCAATTGCCCGGTCATAATCAGTTCGCCTTTGCCGGAGATCAGAGATGCCTCGACATACAGCACTTCGCCCCCTGCCTGGGTCCATGCCAGCCCCGTACTCAGCCCCACCTGACTGTCTTCCTGATCCATTTCAGGCAGATACTCCGGAGGCCCCAGATATTTGGGGAGATTGCTCTTTGTAATTGTAAAATGACCTTTTTCTTTTTCCGCAATTTTGCGCGCCACTTTGCGGCAGAGCGATCCGATTTCCCGCTCAAGATTCCGCAATCCCGCTTCAGAAGTGTATTCGGTTATCAGTTGCATCAATGCGCCCGAAGAGATGGTAATATCCGGAGGCTTCAGCCCGTTTTCTTTTATCTGACGGGGAATCAGATGTTTTTCCGCAATGGTCTGTTTTTCCTCTTCCGTATAGCCGGCAATCGGAATGATTTCCATGCGGTCAAGCAGCGCGGAAGGAATCGTGTCGGTGAGATTTGCCGTGAGGATAAACATGACCTTGGACAGATCAAACGACAGATTCAGATAATGGTCGCTGAATTCGCTGTTCTGTTCCGGATCAAGGGCCTCCAGCAAAGCTGCCGACGGGTCTCCCCGAAAATCCGATCCCACTTTGTCAATTTCGTCCATCATAAACACGGGATTGTTCGTGCCGCACTGTTTCAAGCCCTGCAAAATGCGCCCCGGCATCGCGCCGATATAAGTCCGGCGATGTCCCCGGATTTCCGCCTCGTCACGGATGCCGCCGAGAGAAATCCGAATAAATTTGCGTTTCATCGCGCTGGCAATGGCTCTGCCCAGAGATGTTTTTCCCACGCCCGGCGGTCCCACAAAACAGAGAATGGGCCCCTTTGTGGAAGCGTTCAGCTTGCGCGCGCTCAGATATTCCAGTATGCGGTCTTTCACCTTGTCCAAGCCGTAGTGTTCCTTGTCCAGCACCTTCTTTGCATTTTTAATGTCAATGACATCTTTGGTGAATTTGCGCCAGGGCATTTCCACCAGCCAGTCCAGATAGGTCCGCACAATGGAAGATTCCGCAGCATCCGGGTGCATCTGCTCCAGACGTTTCAACTGCTTTCTGGCTTCTTCTTCCGCGTCTTTGGGCATTTTGGCGCGTTTGATCTTTTTTTCATATTCTTCTACTTCCTGAATTTTTTCATCAAATTCCCCCAATTCTTTGTGAATGGCTCTGACCTGCTCTCTGAGGAAATAATCCCGCTGGCTTTTTGAAATTTCATCTCTCACATCAGACTGAATTTTCGCCTGCATGGCTGAAAGCTCAACTTCCCGTGAAAGCATGTCGTTGACCTTTTTGAGACGCTCCACCGGATCAAATATCTCAAGCAGTTGCTGGGATTCCTCTATTTTGAGCCTCAGGTTGGAAGCCACCAGATCGGCAAGCTTGCCGGGGTCATCAACGCTTTCCAGAATACTGCTGACATCGCCCGTCAATTCTCCCCTGAGCGACAAAATTCTTTCGGAATATTCCCGGACATTTCTCATCAGCGCTTCTGTTTCCAGATCACCTTTGGCAGCCGTTTTTTCAGACACGATTTCGATTTTTACCCGAAACCATATCTTTTTTCTTACATAATCAACTACTTTTGCTTTTGCAACCCCCTGAACCAGCGCTTTGAGCCGTCCGTCAGGGAGTTTGAGCATCCGCAGGATTCTGCCCACTGTGCCGACATTGTAAAGTCCGTCGGTACCGGGGTTTTCAACGCCGGGGTCTTTCTGCGTGACCAGGAGCAGAAAACCGTCTTTTTCCACAGCTTTTTCCACAGCCCGCACCGACTGTTCCCGCCCGATAAAAAGCGGAAGAAGCATATCTGTAAAAATGACCACATCCCGCACCGGCATTAAGGGCATGATAGTGGGAATCTTTGCATGCGATTCATCTTCTTCGATAATGCTTATGAGATCGTCTTTATCCGTTTCAGCCATTATTTCTCCTAACCGTTTTTATAGAATCAGAAATTGCACAGTTGGCGTTTTCGTTTCATTTTTTGACAGCAATATGAATATAGTGATTCGCAAATGTCATTCTGAACGCAGTGAAGAATCTCCGAGATTCTTCGCTTCGCTCAGAAAGACAGCGGCAGATTCATCATTGCTTCACCACCCATTTTTTATCTTTTTTTCACAAAAACTTCAACTGTGTAACTCCTAAGAATTTTAATAATGATAAAATATAATCTTTTTTCGATAATATCAAGCTTGATTTTTTTTTGATAACAGGTAAGGTCAGCGATAAAGGTAAGGGGTAAAGAGTGAGAAGCAAGATTTCGTACTTTCAAATTTTAACTTTACATTGATTTTACAGAGGAGAAAATGATGTTTGATTATCAGATTGCAATGACGGTGTTTTTGTTCGGCTTATGTATCGGGAGTTTTCTGAATGTCTGTATCTTCCGGCTGCCGCTTTCAAAATCCATTGTCCGCCCGCGTTCCTCATGTCCGAAATGCGGCTATATGATACAGTTTTACGACAATATTCCCGTGCTGAGTTACCTGCTGCTCGGGGGAAAATGCCGTCAGTGCCTCGAAGCGATTTCTTTCCGCTATCCGATGGTGGAAATCATCAGCGGCTTGTTTGCGGTCGCTGCGCTTTACAAATTCGGATTAAGTCTTGAAACGCCTGTTTATTATGTTTTTATCGCATGTCTGCTGGTCATCACCTTCATTGACATTGACCACCGCATCATCCCGGATATGATAACGCTCCCCGGCATTCCGATTTTCTTTCTGGCATCTTTTGCGCTGCCGGACATGACATACAAAGATTCGCTGCTGGGCTTGCTGGCAGGGGGCGGGAGTCTGTATCTTGTCGCGTGGACATATCAGACCCTTGCCAAAAAAGAGGGAATGGGCGGCGGGGACATCAAGCTTTTGGCAATGATGGGCGTGCTGATCGGCTGGAAAGGCGTGCTGTTTACGATTTTTGTTTCTTCATTCGTGGGAACAATTCTCGGGCTGGGCGTGATGGTTTACACACGGGCGAATATGAAACTTGCGGTGCCTTTCGGTCCTTTTCTGTCTGTCGGAGCGGTTACTTACATCTTTTTGGGGAATGAGATTATCGCATGGTATTTTAATTTGTTATAGCGTCATCAAGGTTTCCGCTCCCATGCCCCGCGTAAAACGAGTTTTCAACTCGTTATTCTCGTTCCCACGCTTCGCGTCCCCGTTCCGGAGTGCTGAAATGAAATTTCAGCTTTACTGTGCTAAAATTTCGTTGCGCTCATTTCAGCACTCCGGATGTCGGGAGGCTTGACAGAAATCATGAAAATCCTTGAATCCTGTCAAACTTCTCCGGAGTGCTGAAATGAAATTTCAGCACATTAGCAGATGCTGAAATTCGCTTCGCTCCGCTTTTATAAAATGACGCACTCCGGCTGCTGATGCCGGCAAGGTTGACTTTTATCCCTATTTATTGTATGAATAATTAATTAATGTGACAGAACATTCTGAATCTTGAATTTTATAAATCCAACCCTGATCCGTTAAAACCACTGATTTGGGAGATTAGCGAAAACAAGGAATAATGAATGGAAACAAATCCGAAAACGCATGATGCGTTATTCAAATGGCTGATAACGTCATTCACAGAAGAATTTTTTGCCCATTATTTTCCGGATGTCAGAATCGGAAATTACAGTTTCATTGATAAGGAATTTATAAGCAAATATGAGGCGTTGAAAGAAAGCCTGAAAGGCGACCTGTTTCTGGTTATGGAAGTGGATATTGAAAGCAGGATACATGAAATTGTGATTCAGATTGAACATATGAGCGAAAGAAAGGATATATCCGAAAGGGTTTATGAATACCTGTGTTATGCGTGGCTGTTAAGGAAAAAACCTGTCTGGAGCATTGTCGTTTACACAGATGATGCGGTTTGGAGAGAGTCTGTCCCGGCTTTTTTCTGGTATGCTTTTGACAGCAGAAACCGGAAACAGTATCATCATTTTGATCTTATCAAGATCAAAGCTGAAAAGAGCGGCGAACTTATCAGAAAACACTCGCTGCTCTGCAAACTCCTGAGCCTGAAGGCTGACGACAGGGAAAGCGATCCTGAAAAACTCATTTATGAAATTTACCATTTCGCATCCCGGAGAAAAGAGCGTCTCACCAATGAACAGCATCTGCTGATCGAGCAATGGGTAAATGCCTATAAAAAAGTATCTGATGAGACAGTTGATAAGATAAAAAAGGAGGTCAACATGGAACATGTCGCCACAACCATTACGGAACAGATAAGATATGAAAGTGAGGCTGAGGGAAAAATCAAAGGAAGAATCGAAGGAAGGATCGAAGGGGAAACCAAAGGGAAAATCGAGGGGAAAATCGAGCTGCTGGAAATGCTGTATGTCAGCGGCATTCTGTCAAAAGAAAAATTTGAAAAAATGATCGCTCCGCTTCGTGAAGAACTGAGCCTGATAAACGATAAATCCTAAG
>DZCT01000086.1:5391-13681 GCA_022736535.1 Desulfatirhabdium butyrativorans
TTTGCTGCGTTCAGGGCTTCGGGGCGGAAGGACAGGGATAAGCCTCATCACCATTTCTGTATGATTACCAAGAAAAGAAAATACAGGAGAATTGACGATATGCAAGTCGAAGAAAAAATTCTGTTAAAATCGCTGAAGCTCGGCAACGGCGAGACATTGGGATACAGAGAATCCGGCAGCGGCGACACAACCCTGCTGCTGATTCACGGAAATATGAGTTCCTCAAAACACTGGGATACGTTCATATCCGGCTTTCCCGAAGGATACAGCATATATGCTGTTGATCTGAGGGGGTTCGGAATTTCCTCGTATCTCAATCCCGTTGAGTCATTAAAGGATTTTTCGGAAGATGTCAGGCTGCTGACAGAGGCACTGAATCTGAAAAACTTTGTTCTTGCAGGCTGGTCAGCGGGCGGGGCAGTGGCGATGCAGTTTGCATCTGATAATCCCGAACGTGTCAGCAAACTGATACTGATGGAATCTGTGGGCGTCAAAGGCTATCCGCTTTTTAAAAGAGATGAGAAAGGGCAGCCGATCCCCGGCAACTTCCTGAAAATCAAAAAAGAAGTCGCCGATGATATACATATTCGGCTGGTACAGCAGGCTTACGATACAAAAAACAAAGAATATCTCAGAAAAGTATGGAACACCCTGATTTACACGCATCATCAGCCTCCTCCGGACAAATATGAGGAATATCTGGAAGATATGCTGACCCAGAGAAATCTTGCAGATGTTTACTATGCGCTCGGACATTTCAATATCTCGCATCAGCATAACGGGATTGCCGAGGGCAGCGGCGCTGTGGATAAAATTGTCGCGCCGACGCTGGTGATTCAGGGAGACAGAGACCTTGTGATACCGGTAAAAACAGCGGAGGAAACCGCCGCAGCCATCGGAGACAATGCAAAGCTTGCTGTGCTGGAAAACGCCGGACATTCTCCGCCGGCAGACTGTTTGGACAAACTGATTTCCCTGTTTTTTGAATTTATAAAAAATCACAAGGACTTGTGAAATGTTTCTCGCAAAGGCGCAGAGGGCGCAAAGAGAAAAATAAAAAAACTTTGCGTTTTCAGCGTCTTTGCGAGACATAATTCCCGCTTTCCGATATTGCGGAAATTCCGCTCCGAAGTAAAAATATACCCGCCGTACTTCACCCGCTATAAAGAGATTCTTCACTGCGTTCAGAATGACACAATACAGTGCTGTCAGAATGACAGCCTGATAAATTTTTCATACGAACTTGACAAATTTTTCTGTTTGTTCTATGAAAGCCGGACTGTATTCTGTGCAGATTATAAAAAAAACAGTATGACAGCACGCTGCCCGGCATGACCATACGCCATTAAATCAGGCGATGATGTGCATAGAGCAGGGCGGAAACAGGGACGATCATTACTCACAACATCAGAGGCATTAACAGGGACGATCATTACTCACAACATCAGAGGCATTCAAAGATGAATCGCTACATTTTCTTCCTCGGCGGATATGATGCTGAAATGCTGGAAATACTGAATATTCTCCAAGAAAAAGGCGAACCCTTTTTCGATAAGCATCTTTCTTGGGGCGCCTCTCTTTCCGAATATGAAAGCGAACTGAAAAATCTTCCCGATGACATCATTCCGGTTTTCATCGAACTGAAAGCGGATTGTCCGTATCCCGAAAACGCCATCCTTATTGACCATCACGACGAACTATCCGGAAAAGACCGGAAAACTTCCATTGAACAGATTGCCGATCTTCTCGGCATCCGACTGAACCGCCGTCAGCAGCTTATCAGTGCAAATGACAGAGGACATATCAGGGAAATGCGCCGGACGGGCGCTACAGAGGAGGAAATTTCGGAAATCAGGGAATCGGACAGAAGAGCGCAGGGCGTCACGGTGCAGGATGAACAGAATGCCGAAGCATCTGTCCGAAACCGTCTTGAACGGTTCGGAGATCGCACAGCAGTTATTGACAGCCTGACAAATAAAACGGCTGCGGTGTTTGACAGGGTTTACGGTCAGTATGACTCTGTATTTGTCTATACGCCTGACGGAGAGATGAACTGTTCCGGCAAAGGGGAAATGATCTGCCGTCTTGTACGGATTTACAAAGAAAAACAGCAGAATGATTTGTCTGTAATCTTCTGGTGGGGCGGAGGCCTGCCGGACTACGGCTATTTCGGAACAAATAATCCCATGAGCAAAGAGGAGTTGAAAGCAATGGTGAACAAGGCTGACAACCGCATCATATCTCAGCACATTTTTATGTTTCCCTTCAGAATATCCGATAAAAACAGAACGGAAAATCAGCCGGCGGACATATCTGATGTGTTTCATGCTTTTGAACAATCCGGCTGGAACTATAAACCCTATTCAGTAAAAACCGGCTCAGATTACAGCGAATATTTCTACTTCCATGACTATGTCCGCAAAGCTGTTTTTGAGACAAAATCTCTTGATGAAATCAGAAAATGTTTTTCCCGGAAAGACACCACCGAAGTTGTTTCCTATTATTTTGAAAGAGAAACGGATAAAGACTCCCGGGTGACGATTCACATCAAGGAACAGGAAAAGCCTTACGAACTGAAAATCTCTCATCTGAGTCTGAGGCTGTTTGAAACCGGAGTCGGAATCATCTCCGTAGAGTTGCTGAATCATACTTATCAAGAGATCAACGATGTGCTTTGTATTAACGACTTCGGCAGACGGATTTATCCTCAATTTCTTGCCAATAAAGAAAGCGGCGGAATCGAGGCTTCAAAATACAGTTTTCTGGCGGATCGGATAGAATTCCAATGCAACGGACTGCCTTCATCTGACGAACGCTTTTCTTTTGAAAAATACTGTCGGGGAGAATTGCAAGTTGCCGAGTATATGAAAAATCTGATGGGAGAAGCTTTTCTTCAAAAATTCAGATTTGTTCCCATCATAGATGACCGGATGTTCACAGTCTGCTGGTACGGAAGCGACTGCCGGAGCCGCAAACTTTCGGAAAAGAATTCGGAAACCGGCGACCTTGCCTACAAAACTTCGGATGAATGGTACAAATTCATCTTTGTTGACGGTAAGACCATGGGCTGCGCCTCGGAGCAGACAAAAAGGGAACTGATAAAAGAAAACACCTATTACCGATGGGCAGAATGGGGAACGCTTTACGGCGTCACCCGCTACAGTCTGATGTGTCTGACAAACAGCGGGAATATTCCCTACAATGTTATCAGACATCATATAGAAACCATGTATTATCAGATTGCCGTCATTCTTCTTGCCCAGCGGGCGTCCATCCTTAGATTTTCAGCCGATGTTGCCAGAATCAGCGGAAAAATTGAGGCTTTCAGCAGAGCGGACGGCAATACAGATGACCCGGAACGCTTCAGAGAAATCGCCGATGAGGTGAAAATGCTCCATTCCGTTTATATCCGTTTTATAAACCGGCTGTGGTTTACGGAAGTCACGCCTCAGGAGCAGGGGATAGAACTTTACGATATGGCACTCAAGGCGATGGACCTGGAAAAACAGATGAATGAACTCAGGCATGAAATCAAAGAATTATATGAATTTGTGGATATGAACTATGAAAAAATCAGGAATAAAAGCCTGAATCTCCTGAATGTCCTTGCGTTCCTGTTTATGCCTGCAACGCTGATTACAGGCTTTTGGGGAATGAATCTGTACTTTATCACGAGTCTTCCGGATATGAAAGAAGGGGGCAGCATAGGCTCAAAATTCTGTGTCAGTTTTCTGCTTTTTATTCTCGCTGTCACGGGCGCTTATGCTGTTTTGAAAAAACTTCTTAAAGCAACAGGCTATGAAGGAGAAGTTGGAAGACTTATAACACTCGATATTCTTTATCAGGTATTGACTGATTTCTGGGTAATTATAGTGATTCTTTCTGCCTTATGGCTTGTCTTCATATTCTGACCGTTGTCATATTTTCTCGTTCCCACGCTCTGCGTGGTAATGCAGACCGGACGCTCCGCGTCCGCGTTCCGGAGTGCTGAAATGAAATTTTCGGCAGATATGCTAACCCATTTTATAAAATTCGGTCGCTACGCTCATTTCAGCACTCCGGAGTTACGTTCCCAAGCGCAATTTATAACGGTGGGCAATATAACATGAGAGGAGATATATCTATGCAAGTGACCGTCAAGTTAAAACAGCATTCGCCGATCATCCATTTTCAGCATGGCGAGGCAGGCGCAACATTAAGAGCCAGCGAACTGAAGCCCGGCATAGACAAGTTTATTGTACATGATTTACAAACAGTTGATCCCTTATTGTATGAAAAATACAGAGATGTCATCACAGGCAATTTTGAACAGGATGGAAAAGGCTGCAATCGTTACGGCTTATCTGTATCTGTGTTGCAGTCCGCAAATGTTAAACCGGAAAATCCGCCGCCTCCCTATTTTGCAGAGAATAAAAAATCCCTGTTCACATCTGCGCCGATTGATCTGAAAATCAAGAGCTTTGATAAAAGTCTCCGGGAATTGGTGAAAGATGTTCTCCCCTATGTGCTGACATATAAAAATTTCGGGACACGGGCAAGCAAAGGCTTCGGTGCTTATCATCTCAGCAATATGACAGCGGAAAAATTTGAGTCGCTGGCATTGAAAAAATATCCGAAAGTCTATAAACTCAGCAAAAAATTCTCTGATTATAAAGAGGCATTCAAAGAAATTCAGATTTTTTATCAAGGGCTTAAAGCAGGAGTCAACCATAAGACTTATCAAAAATCACTGCTTTTTGAGTATATGTGCAGCAAAAATATCCGCTGGGAAAAACGGAAAATCAAGCAGGAATTTCCCGAAGTCATTTCGCCCGGTTCCCGCCCGCCTGCTGACTGCGGCGTTGAGGATGACGAATTTCGCTATGTCAGGGCAATGCTCGGATTGGCTGAACATAACGAATACAGGCTTCCCGGCAATGCGAAGAAACAGGTGAAGATTGATTCATCTGAAGCAGAGCGGCTTGCCTCTCCCATTACCTTCAAAATATTCAACAATGCCGTTTATCTCCTGCCCAATGAGACCTATCGGCTTATCATGGATAAAACCTTTACTTTTTCCTTGGACGGCAGAAGCTTTGAGCTGCAAACCCCCGGACCGGATGAATTTGATCTTTGCGGGTTTCTGGATTTTGTCGTCTCAAAAAATGTCGGTTTATCTCTCATCTAAAGGAGGCATCATGCGTAATTACATCGGTCTGACTGTCGGACCCATCATCGAAGTTTTGCAGAGCGCAAAAAAGACTCGTGAATTATGGACCGGCAGCTATCTTTTTTCCTTTTTGATGAAAATCATGGTGAGAAACCTGATGGAAAAAGGCTATGATTTTCTCTCCCCCGTGGTGGATGATAAAAGCATCGGGCAGAAGCACGGCGTGGGGCTGTTTCATGATCGTTTTATCGCCATGTCGGAGTTATCTCAGGAGTGCATTGAATCAGACGTGAATGGGGCGATTGACGAGGCAAAAGAGGAACTGACTTTAGTTATTGTAAAGATAGAACCCGCTCAACCTGAAAGAAAAAAGGAAGTCAGGGCATTCTTGGATCAGTTCCTGCAAATTTCATACATTATTACGCTGCTGTCTGATGAATGCAATATCTTTATCGAGACAAACAAGTTTTTGGATAATGCCGAATTGCAGCGCAGCTTTATCGATTCGCCTGCATCTTACGAGAATTTTACTGTATCTTATAAGGATAAAAAGCCGGAATCTGTCAATCCGATTGCTTATCTTCAAGCCCGCACCAATCAGTCCGCATTCATAAGAGATGCTTTCGGCGACAAACACGGAAAAGGCTTTCCGTCCCTTGCTGAAATTTCCGGCAAGGATTTGAATATTGTCTGTAATAACGATGATGAGGATAAGGATCCCTTCCCGAAAGGCTGCAAACTCAAATACAAATATGCCGCGCTGATTCAGGCAGACGGCGACAATATCGGAACACTGGTAAAAGCGGTCGGCAAAGACCCTGAAAAAGCAAAAGAATTCTCGAAAAAACTCTTTGATTTTGCCGCCCAAGTTCCGAAAATCGCTCAAAAATACGGGGCGCAGGCGGTCTATGCCGGCGGCGATGATATTCTGTCTTTTGCGCCTGTGGTTTATGACGGATACACTGTATTTGACTATTTGGACGATCTCAATAATTGCTTTAAAGCAGCATTCGGCAATCAGGCTGAAAATATTTCGCTTTCCTTCGGTGTGGCTGCGATTTATCACAAATATCCGCTTTATGAGGCATTGGAACAGGCTCGGAACAATCTTTTCGGCTCAACACAATCAGCAAAAAACTTCACTCTTAGGAGACAAAAACCAAAAAATGCCATTGTGTTTGAACTGAGCAAACATTCAGGGCAGTGCATGAGAAATATTTTCCTGCAAAGCGATTCAAAAGTCTATGAACCCTTCAAAGCATTGCTGAAATCCGAGTTGGATGAAAAAACGACCATTCCGCATTCTCTTCATCACAACCTGAAACGCTCCGAAAAGGTCATTGCCGTCCTCAGCGAGAAAAGCGACTTTCACCAAAGATTGGAACAGTTTTTTAAGAACAATTTTAACGAGCCTGAACATGAAAAAAATCAGGTCAAAGAGGGATTGGAACTTGCCCGCAAACTTCTGGCAGGATATTTTGATTTCTACATAGGAGAGAAAAAAAGCGATAAAATTTTTGCAGAATTTTTCAGCGCGCTTGCCATCATCAAACATTTGCGGGGAGACAGGTGAAAGACAATGAAATATCTTGTGAGATTAAAACCCTTGGACCCTTTTTTCTTCGGCGGAAACAGAACTTTCAGTACCTACTACATTGCCCGTTCAGAGCGATTTCCTCAGCAGACGCACCTGCTGGGCATGATTCGCCGGGTATTGCTGGAGAAAAAAGGGCTGCTGAAACTTGGAAAACCCGGCTGGGGAATCTCCGGCGCCAAAGAAAAAGAAGCAGCCGAACTTGTCGGCGTCATTCCCTCCGGACAAAATTACTCTCAGGAGACTTTGGGTAAAATCAGGACATTATCGCCGGTCTTTCTGGTCAGTGTGCAGGAAAATTGCGCTCCGGATTTCCATTTTATTCTGCCGAAAGACACGGGTTTCAAACTGAATCCCACATGCTATCCTAACTGCATTGTGAGTCTTAACGGTATTCAGAAAAGCGAAGCCCTGTGTTTTGACGGTTTTGACTATAAAAACGGGCTTAAAGAAGGTCTGACCGCAGGAAAATTCTGGGAAAATTATTGCAGTCACAAAGAGATTTCAGATCAGGATATGCTGGCTTTTGATAAAGTCTATGAGGAAGTCTGGCAGATGGGCATCCGCCGAAAAGACAGAACAGTGAATGAAGATGAAGACGGCAGCGTGTATAAAAAATATTCATACCTGCTGAAAAAAGGCTTTGAATTCGGGTTTCTTTTAGATACGGAAGAAGACCTTTTCGGTGAGCGTTTTGAGCGTCAGATTTATCTCGGAGCAGAGCGATCCTTTTTTCAGATGGTCATTGAGCCATGCGAGAAAGACTTTCTGCCGACATCCAAAACACAAGGATTTTCCAAAGCAGTTGCCCTGAGCGAGTATTTTGCCGAAGAGGATTTGTTTCAAAAAAGCCGCTTTGTCTTTAACAGCGGCTATACGCCTTTCGGAAGACTTCTGCCGACGCAAAATTCCACAAGCAACAGTTATCAGACAAATAAAATGGCGCAGACCAATCTTCTGCCCAGAGGAAGCGTTATTTTTTTCAATGAAAAAAGGGACAATGAACTGAAAAAAGATGATTTTTATACCCGCATCGGCTTTAACCATTTTGTCTATGTTTAGGAGAGAATATGTTTGATCTCGTTCCCACGCTCTGCGTGGGAATGCAGCACGGACGCTCCGCCCGCTCCGGAGTGCTGAAATGAAATTTTAGCAAATGTTAAATGCTAAAATTTCGCTACGCTCATTTTAGCACTCCGGAAGTTCCGACGCAGAACATTGGAACGAGAATCACAACTGTGTAACCCCTACTATGTTTAGGAGAGAATATGTTCAGCAATCGTTTTTTTATCATCAAAGCATTGACCAACATGCACGTCGGATCCGGTGAGCGGAGTTTTTCTGTGGTGGATAACATAGTGCAACGGGATGAAATCACCGAACTGCCGATGATTCACGGCTCCAGCCTTAAAGGGGCGATACGGGATTTTGCAGAAAATTACTATAAATCCGGAGAGCTTTCGGAGCCGGCGTTCATCTCCATTTTCGGCGATGACGGAAAAAGCGGCGCAAAAAAGACCACTCCCGGAGAATTCAGATTTCTTCAC
>DZCT01000087.1:0-1506 GCA_022736535.1 Desulfatirhabdium butyrativorans
TTGGTATTATACCGATCCGCTTTCAAAAAATGCGGGGTGCGAAAAATCACTCCGGGGCCGGAGTGCAAAAATAAGTGCAATGTTTTTTGCAGAATGTCGGTATCAAATGTTCTTTATTATAAACGCTGAATTTATAATTGGCAATAATGGAAAAGTAGTGGGAAAAATGGTGGGGAAAACCCACCATTATGATAAATTAATGAATAAAAGCAGCATGTTAATTGTGAATAAGGCGGGGAGCGGTTAAATCAATGGCATTAAGTTAAGAGAAAAATATAGCGGACAACATCACCGAAATCTAGAAATGTAGGTCGGGGTGAGCCTGCGAACCCCGACATCATCCGGCAGGTGTCGGGGTTCGCAGGCTCACCCCGACCTACGAAATTGTTAACTTAACGGCATTGAGGGGTTAAATCCCCGCCGCCGTTAATTGTTCCCTGTCATTTCAAGACTTTCTCCCTGTCATTTCGAGCGTAGCGAGAAATCTTGCCGCCTCGTAGAGGCACGCCGGCGGCGTGCCCCTACTCTGTTCCTTGAAATGACAGTTTCAGAAAAACTCCCCGACCCCTCGTTTAATTCAGACGCTCTGTAAGACAGGCTTCTATATTTCGGGACATAACTCTGCACATTTCGGGTACATATTCAAAAATAAAAAAATGCCCTCCCGGAAACTGCCTGAGCGATATTTTCCTGCTCGTCACTTCCTGCCATCTCATTGCCTCATCATAGCTTGTCGTATCATTTGAGCCGATCATCACGGTTATCGGTATGTCAAGCGGCTCTGTCTGCTCATAGACATACTCCGCGACTGACTGAAAATCCGCCCGCATGATCGGCACAAACAAATCCATCAGGTCTTTTTCCCGAAGCACTTCCGCAGGAATGCCGCCGTATTCTGTCACTTTTCCGATAAATGCCTCCTGCGGGAGCAAATGCAATGTCTTCTGTTTGGGCGGAACCGTGGGACTGTAATGACCGGACACAAAGAGGCACAGCGGTTCGGGCATATTTTTTTCCGCAGCTTTCAGGGAAAGCAAATAAGCCAGCAGCGCGCCCATGCTGTGACCGTAAACAGCATAAGGTTTGTCCAAGTCATTTTTTATCTCATTGAAGATAAAATCCGTCATTTCGTGAATGTTTGTCAGCAGCGGGCTGCGCATCTTTCTGCCGTGTCCCGGGAGATCAATTGCGACAATATTCACAAAATCGGCGACATATCGCCCCAAATTTCTGAACGCGTAAGAACTGCCGCCCGCAAAGGGAATGCAGAAAAGGTTTATTTTTTGAAAGTCATTTGAGTGTTGTGTGTAAGGAGTCATTTGTCCGTCTTTCATTTTTTTACTTATGAATTGTAGGGTGGACAGCTTGCTGTCCACCGTTTTACATTGATATTTTTCGGGGAGTTAAGGTGGGCAACAAGTTGCCCACCCTACATGCTAACTTGCTGTCCGCCGTTTTACATTGATATTTTTCGGGGAGTTAAGGTGGGCAACAAGTTGCCCACCC
>DZCT01000087.1:1606-13584 GCA_022736535.1 Desulfatirhabdium butyrativorans
TTTTACATTGATATTTTTCGGGGAGTTAAGGTGGGCAACAAGTTGCCCACCCTACGGTTTTATCACGATTGTGGCCGCGTTTTCATTCTTCAGATAGGTTTTCGCCATTTCGGAAACCTCCTTAGCCGTGATCGCTGCATAATCTTTCTGCACAGACCGCGCCCAGTCAAGCTGTTCGGGATGCCTGAGCGAATTTGTCAGCACGGTATTCAGCCAGTATTGATTGGTCCGCAGCATGTCTTTTATGCCGGTGAGAATCGGATCAACAGCCCGGCGGAGTTCGTCTTCGGATACGCCTTTTTCGGCAAGATCGACGGCGATTCTCTTCACTTCCTGTATCATTTTTTCCGACATCTCAGGATCAATCAGAAGCACGCTGTGAAACACGCCGTAGCCTGTGTATGTGCGGCTCGGTTCATGATACGCGTATTGCGAATAGGTTGTCCCCAATTTCTCCCGTATTTCCTCCCGGAGCCGCTCAGTGAAAACCTGTCCCAGCGCGGACAGACGCCGCACCCGGTAAATATTGCTGAAATCATCCGTGCGCCAGGCAATCACTGCCATGCCTCTGCTGATGGAAGTTTCCACTTTAAGATCAAGTTTTTCCCCTGCCGGAAATTTCAGCGATTCTTTTTTCCTTTCAACGGGTTCACGAGCCGGAAGCGAGCCGAAATAACGCGCCGCCAGCGATGTTACACTTTCCGGGTCAACATCTCCGGTCAGGGATATTTCCAGAGAACTGTTTTGAAAAACCGGCGCCGTCCATGAACGCGCCTGTTCCAAACTCAGTTTTCGGAATGTCTCATACTGCGGAAGACCGAAACGGGCGTCGCCGCCGGCTAAGAAACGCTCCCCGGACAATTCCATCGCGCCTTCAATTGTATGGGAAAGCTTCTGATACATCTGCTCAAACTGGCGCATGGCAAGCTGATAGGCGTCTTGCCGGTATCCGGGGTCTTTTATGTAAGCATAAAGCAGTTGGAAGAGCAGCGGGATTTCTTCGCTGATGCTTTCCCCGGTGAGCAGAAAACAATTCTCTTTGACGCTGAACTGTACATGGGTGTTTTTTCCGGCAAGCGCACGGTCAAGTTCATTTCGGGTAAGCGTTCCCAGCCCGCTTTGGTTCAGAAGGGCTTCGGCAAGAACCGCAAGCCCGGCTACAGGCTCGCTCTGCTTTCCGAAACCGAAACTCACCGCGGCAAGCACTTCGTTTTTCTTAAAATCCGTTTTTTTCAGATTCAGCCGGACCCCGTTTTCAAAGTCAGTCTGCTCAACGCCCAAATCAGAAATTTTCGTGCGCTGACGGACTGTTCCGGGTTTTTCCGGCTCAGGCAGATAGGGAAAGCTGACCCTTTCTTTCTGCTCAGGCTTTTTGACTTCTGTTGCGGCAGATTTGTCAAATGTCTCACGAATGACATTTTCCGGAGTTTCTGCTTTGATTTCAGCATTTCCTGTCAGCAAAACTAAGCGGTGATCCGCATTCCATACTTTCTGAAATGCCTCATGCACCTGCTCAGGCGTCAAAGATTGAATAAAGGGCGCGTATAACTCTTTTTCCTGTTCGGGCGACTGCAAGATTTTATCATCATTCAGATTGTCTATGATTGAAGCCGCGAGTTCATCGCTGTCACGGGTATCTTTCTTTAACACCGCGGCGTCCAACTGCGCGATGATTTCTTTTTTGACGCGTTCCAATTCCGGAACTGTAAATCCGAAAAGAATTGCCTGCCGGAGCGACTGTTCCAGAATTGCAAGCGTTTTCTCCCAGTTTTCCGGCGCGGACTGCGCTGTAATTTTTGCGATTTCCAAGCGGTTGAGAAAAACATCCGAATAAATAAACCCCGCGGTGAAAGGATTGTCCGGCTTTTCGATCATTGCTTCTAAGCGGTGATTCATAATGGCGTCGGAGACATAACGCGTCAGAAGTTCTTTCTGATACGCGAGAGAATCAGATTTCGGCTCGGTGTTTCTCACGGTCTGAATGGAACTGTTTGTATTTCCTGCTTCTTTTTCATAATGATAGAAAGTCGTTATGCCTTTATGACTGACGGCTCCCGGGTCCGGGCATTCGCGGGGCGGCGCGGCGGCTTTTATTCCCGAAAACATGGATTTGATGATCGCTTCAGCCGCGTCCGGTTTAAAATCTCCGACCATAACTAATATCATGTTTTCAGGGCGATACCATGTATCATAATAATCTTTGAGGATGGCACGGTTCGCTGTTCTGATGACGGATTCCTCTCCGATGGGCATTCTGTCGGCGATTCTGGCGCCCGGAAACAGAAATTTCACGGCGGAAGTGTATGTTCTGTATTCCACTGAATCCCGATCCCGCTTTTCCGCAAGGATAATGCCCCGTTCCCGCTCAATTTCCGATTCCGAAAGCAGCGCGCCCCGGGCATAATCTTTCATTACCAGAAGCCCTTTTTCAAGGCTTTCCCGGTTTCCCGAAGGCAGCACCACATCATACACAACTTCGGCAAATCCCGTGTGCGCGTTGGCGTCATTCCCGAAATCCATGCCGATAGACTGAAAATATTTTACCAATTCTCCGGGCGGAAAATTTTCAGAACCGTTGAACATCAGATGTTCCAGATAATGCGCCAATCCGCGCTGTTCATCGCTTTCATACAGAGACCCTGCCTGAACATTCAGATGAATGCTCACCCGGTCCCGGGGTTCCCGGTTTTCCATCAGCACATAGCGAAAGCCGTTGGGAAGTTTGCCGAAAATCAGCGCGGGGTCCGGCAGCAAGTCGCTTTTTTCATGGGGCCAGAGGGTGGAAAGACAGGGATAAGTTTCTTTTGCACAGATGTCCGAAGAAAAGAGCGAAACAAGGGACAGGGCAAGAAAAATCGGAACATATCCGATAAGCTGAAACAGACGGTACATTTTTTTTTGCATAATTTTACCTATCAATGATTTGTGAATTTTCCTGACGAATTTTAAAAAAAATATCTCATTTAATCCTGATTTGCAAGGATTAATTTATGCAGTTCTGTCAAAGGCGGAATATCTGTATCAGCTTTGGCAGCCTGGTCAAAACTGAAAACCTTGCCTTATACCAATTCGCTTTCAAAAACGGTGTTCTCCGTAAAACCGCTTTTCAGGCAGTTTCAGCAATTTAAGCGATTTGAAAAACCGCTTTACGGTCTGAAAGACCGATCTTTGAAAGCGAATCGGTATTATCTGCGGGTATGACATTCATCAGACCTTATCGGAAATAAAAAAGGTTCTCGCAAACGCGCAAAGCACGCAAAGAATATCCCTGCTGAATTGTATCAAACACAACAAAAATTTCAACTGCGCAACCCTGAGAGATTATATACTTCATAGCAATTTTTTATTAAATAACAATATGTTGATATAATTGCTCTGTATTTTTATTGACTATATTTAAAAATTAAAATAGACTGCATTTTTGAGTTGTATCAGGAGAGAGACTTTCTTCGCTCCGCTCGGAATGAGAGTGTATAGGAAAAAATTTCCCACAGAGGACACAGAGCGCACAGCGTTTTCTCTGTGATCTCTGTGCCTTCTCTGTGATCTCTGTGGGAAAAAAGGTTTCCCACAGAGCGCACAGAGTGAAAAAAAACCACAGAGAACACAGAGGGCTTTAATGCTCTGTGGGAAAATCGTGTTTATTTTTGTGTTAAAAAAACTGCTTTAAACTACGGACATTATTTAAAAATTAAAATAGACTGCATTTTTGAGTTGTATCAGGAGAGAGACTTTCTTCGCTCCGCTCGGAATGAGAGTGTATAGGAAAAAATTTCCCACAGAGGACACAGAGCGCACAGCGTTTTCTCTGTGATCTCTGTGCCTTCTCTGTGATCTCTGTGGGAAAAAAGGTTTCCCACAGAGCGCACAGAGTGAAAAAAAACCACAGAGAACACAGAGGGCTTTAATGCTCTGTGGGAAAATCGTGTTTATTTTTGTGTTAAAAAAACTGCTTTAAACTACGGACATACAAGATGACTGAAAAGGTATCGGAAATCATTAGCAGGGCAGAAGAAAAAGAATCTGCCGAACTCAACCTGTCTCAACTCGGTATCACAAAGCTTCCGGAAGGCATCACACGCCTGAAGCATGTCAGAACGCTTATTTTAAGTTACAACGAGTTGGAAGAATTTCCCAAAGAAATTTCAGAACTGAAAAACCTCAGAGCCCTTGATCTGAGTTATAATCATCTCGGCGAACTGCCCGCAGAAATTGCAGAACTCGGTGAACTCAGAATGCTGAATTTGAAGAGCAATCACCTGTCAGACCTGCCCGGACAGATTGCATCGCTGAAAAATCTCACGCAACTGAATCTCAACAACAATCAGTTCCGAAGACTTCCGCCTGAAATCGGACAGCTTTGCAGCCTCACGCAACTGTATCTGATGAAAAATCAGTTGAGCGAACTGCCCGATGAATTTTTCGATCTCACAGAACTTGCACAATTAGACTTAAAGCACAATCAGTTAAGCCGGGCGCCCACCGAAATCGGAAATCTCAGAAATCTGACCTTTCTGAATCTCAGTTTCAACCGGCTGATTGAACTGCCCAAAGAAATCGCAGAACTGAAAAATCTCATTTATCTCCATGCCGGTTTTAATCAGTTGATTCGGCTTCCGAAAGAAATCAAAGAGTTGCAAAATCTTTTTTATTTGGATGTCAAAGTCAATCTGCTCAATGAAATTCCTTCGGAAATCGCCGAACTGAAAAATCTGAAACGTCTGGAATTGGAAGACAATCCGCTGACCTTCCCGCCTGTGGAAATTGTCAGTCAGGGTTTGCCCGCGATTATGAATTACCTGACAAAATTGGACAGCGGGGGGCAAAACCTTTATGAAGGAAAACTCCTGATTCTCGGACAGGGCGGCGTGGGCAAAACCTGCCTGCTGAAGCGGCTCATCCATGACGAGTATTCCGAAGAAGACAGCGCCAGCACCGAAGGCATTCATATTCAGACCTGGGAAACAACCTCTCCCGATGACTCGCAAACCTGCATGACGCTGAATGTCTGGGATTTCGGGGGACAGGAGATTTATCACGCCACGCATCAGTTTTTTCTCACCCGGCGCTCGCTTTACATTCTGGTATGGGATGCCCGGCAGGAAGAGGAATACGGCAGGATTGACTACTGGCTCAAAACCATTGAAACTTTTGCGGAAGACAGCCCTGTGCTGCTGGTGATGAACAAATCGGATGAGCGGGTCAAACATCTGAACTTTAAAGATATAAAGCAGTTGTATCCCCAAGTGGCTGTATCCGGCAGGGTCAGCGCGAAAAAAGGCGCCGGAATTGAGGCATTGCGGAAGCTGATTCGGCAGCAGGCATGGGAACTGCCGCTGATGGGAACATTCTGGCCCCCTTCCTGGGTGGCGGTCCGCAGGCTTCTGGAAAAGGACAGACGCTACACGCTGCCCTATCAGGAATATCTGAAATGCTGTGAAAAATATGACATAAAAGAGCGGGAAGCCGCAAGCCTGAGCCGTTATCTGAACGATCTGGGGATTATTCTGCATTTTCAGAATGATGCGCTTTTAAGAGATACGATGATTCTCAAGCCGGAATGGGGGACCAATGCGGTTTATAAAGTCTTGGACGCCAAAGCGGTTCAGGAAAGAGACGGTCTCTTATCCAAAGCGGATTTGCCGAATATCTGGACAGACCGCAGCGTTTATCCGCCGGAAAAATACGCGGCAATCCTGCGCCTGATGGAAAATTTCGAACTGGCATTTCCCATCGGCGCTGGAGAAGAATACATTGTCGCCGAACTGCTGCCGGGAAAAGAACCCGAATATGCTTCGGATTTGGAGGATTTTCTTTTATTTGAATATCATTACAAATTTATGCCTGCCGGTTTGATGACCCGTCTGATTGTGCGGATGCACGAATTTTTAATCCGGCAGGATGAAAAATATCTCTGCTGGCATCAGGGCGCATATTTTAAATACAAAGAAAATCAGGCTGTTATCAGAATGAATCCTTATATCAGAGTGGTGACGGTTAAGATTCAGGGGGAAAACAAAAGAGAATTTCTCTCGCTTATCCGCTCACATTTTGCCACGCTTCATCAAAGCTTCAGGAAAATTCGGGTGGCGGAAAGAGTGCCCTGCAATTGCAGCCCGGAGTGCAGCTATCGTTTTGACTATAATTTCTTACTGAAATGTGAAGAAAAAGGGAAAAAAACACAGACCTGTCAGGTAACAATTGAAGAAGTGAATGTACGGAAATTATTGGATACAGTGGAACTGCCCGAAATCCGTCAGGCAAGACTTGATGTGGAAAGAGAAGACTACTACCCTAAAATTCAGCCTGAAAATCTCTCTGAAATGTCTGAAAACAGTAAAAAATGGTATCAGAAATTTTTTTCAGTCAAAGACGGTATCAGAAATTTTTTTCAGTAGGGGTTTAATTTTTCGCCACGAATGCACACGAATTTTCCACGAACAGGCAGACACGAATTTCTGAGATTTCTCGCTTCGCTCGAAATGACACTTCCGATACCCTTAATTCGTGCGCTTCAGTTCGTGCTTTATCATTCGCGTGCATTCGTGGCAAAAATATTGTGAGGAAAAGCAATGCTGCTGAAAACAAAATTCGTACTCATGCTGCTGACAATTTTTTTCCTGTTTACGGCAGTGGACTTCATCACCAGCCGCTTTCTTGTTTTTCCGAGTTTTGCGGAACTTGAAAACGATGAGGCATTGAAAAATTCAGAACGCTCTGTCCGCGCCGTCAAACGCGAAATCCACTATCTTGACGCGCTCTGCCATGACTGGTCCGCATGGGATGAGACATACGCCTTTGCGGAAAAGCCCTACCATAGCTATGCCGAA
Organism: Desulfatirhabdium butyrativorans; assembly: GCA_022736535.1. Taxonomy (GTDB): domain Bacteria; phylum Desulfobacterota; class Desulfobacteria; order Desulfobacterales; family JAIFKL01; genus JAIFKL01. The sequence goes on from DZCT01000087.1 coordinate 8,437, forward strand.
GCCAATCTTCTGATGAGTTCTTTTGTAAACAATAATTTAAATCTGATTTATATCTGCAATAAAGACCGCAAAGTGGTATGGGGGGAAATTTATGATCTGAACACCTTGCAGCCTGTTCATCTTGCAGATTTTCCGAAACAGGAATTTCCCGAAAAACATCCGCTGATTCCCGAACCGTCCGAGGAAATCGCTCTTGAAAATTTTTCGATTTCAGGTATTTATATGACAGAGCAGGGACCCATGATGATTGCATCCCGTCCGATTCTTAACAGTAACAACGAAGGACCCTCCCGGGGAACTTTTTTGATGGGGCGATTTCTGAATGAAAACATCATCAGTCTTCTGATAGAACAGACACAGGTAAACTTCCGCATTTTTCTGCCGGAAATGCTCCCCCAAGCCTTCAGAAACAAGGTCCCGCATCTGAAGCCCCATGATCCGCCCTATATCTCCCATGACAAAGGAGATGAACATCTGCTTATTTTCACTGCTTTTCCTGACATCCTGCGGAATACCGCTTTTCTGATCCAATCGGAAAGTCCCAAAAAAATCTGCGCTGTCGGCGCAACAGCTTTGACTTATGCTTTTTTTTCTTCCATCGCCGCGGGCGCGGCAGTGATTGTTTTTGTCCTGCTGCTGATGCAGCAGACCATTCTCGGACCTGTGGCAAACCTGACAAAACATGTCCTGTCTGTCGGCGCATCGGGCGATCTTTCAAAGCGTCTGTCCGTGACCCGCAAAGATGAAATCGGTATGCTTGAGACGGAATTTGACAGAATGCTGGCAAAACTTGAGGAACAGTCTGCCGAACTGGCAAATATAAACGAACAGTTGAAAGCCGATATTGCAAAGCGGGAGCAGATCGAAGACGCGCTGCGCAAAAGCGAAAAATATTACCGGATGCTGCTCTACAGTATGCACGAGGAAATTATTGTGGCGGACAGAGAACACATCATCAGCGATGCGAATAAAGATTTCCTTGAGACCGCGGGGCGAGACCGTGAGGAGGTGATCGGACAGCATTGTTTCAATGTGTATCCCGGTTTTCAGGAACTGTTTGAGCGGCTTGAAGACCACAAGCTTCAAAAGGTCTTTCTCACAGGCAGGTCATACAGTTGCCGTTATAAGCATCATGCGCCTGACGGTTCTGTACGCTATTCGGACCTCCTGCTTTCTCCGCTGACAGATGAAAGCGCCGAGGTCACGCATGTTATTATTGCCATGCGGGATGTCACCATAGAAGCCCGGCTTGAAAAACAGTTCCGACAGATACAGAAAATGGAAGCCGTCGGCACATTGGCAGGCGGTATTGCTCATGATTTCAATAATATTTTAATGTCTGTGATGATGAATATCGAGTTTGCCGTCAAAAAATCACAGGGCAATCTTTCTGTGTGTGAAAGTCTGGAACTCTCCCTGAAAGGCTGTTATCGCGCCAGAGACCTTGTGGAACAGATGCTGACCTTCAGCCGGAAAAGCAAACAGGAACAGATGCCGCTCATCATTTCTCCCATTGTCAGGGAATCTCTGAAAATGCTGGAGCGCACGCTGCCGGCAGACATAAGGCTTCATCAGCACATCGGCGCGGCATCTGCCGCGGTGCTGGCAACGCCTACGCAGATTCATCAGATTGTCTTCAATCTGTGCATCAATGCCGCCCATGCCATGCGGAAAAACGCTGAAGCGCCGGCGCGGAAAACAGATAAACCGGCTTTGCTTTCCGTCAGTTTGCAGGAAGATTTCATAGATGCGGATACGGTGCAGGTTCATCCGAAAATTGACCCGGGGCCTTATCTCCGGCTCACAGTGAAAGATACCGGACACGGCATTCCGCCGGAGATCATGGACAGAATATTTGATCCTTTTTTTACGACCAAAAACCCCGGCGAGGGAACAGGCATGGGGCTTGCAGTCGTTCACGGCATTCTGAAGGGCATCCGCGGCGGTGTCAGAGTTGAGAGCGCGCCGGACAAAGGCAGTGTGTTTGATGTATTCCTTCCGGTCTTTGAGGGCGGAAAAAAATTTGATTCGACCGACAAATCCCCCGCGCTGCTCATTGTTGACGACAAAGCCTTTCTGTCAGAGACGTTGCAAAACTCGCATCATTCCAAGTTTTGAAAATCCCCCTCTTTTGGCAATGCACTTCTTCCGAGCATTTTGAAACAGTTTATACCAAATCGCTGTCAGAAATTGACAGGGACGTACAGGGTATTCAGGATAACTGTTCCGAAATCCTGTATCTCCTGTATCTCCCTGTTAAAATTATCTGATACCGAATCTCTTTTGACTTTATATGATATTTTTTCCCCGGAGGGGTTCCCCGCAGAGTTCACAGAGAAAAAAAGCCCGCAGAGTTCACAGAGTTTTTTTTATCCTCTGTGTTCTCTGTGGTTTTTTCCTGCTCTGTGTTCTCTGTGGGAAACAACTCTGCGGGAAACAAAATGAGAGAATACTTTCAACAGCGATTCGGTATCATATCATCTTCCTTACCGTGCCGAACCCCCGCGAAACCGACTTCCCGATCCCCAGATAATCCGGGATGATGAAATTGCATTTAAAAGCCCCGGTAAAGCCGATCATAGGCTTTCCTTTCAGAATGACGTTTTCCGCCTTCAGCGTTGCGTCAGCGATGATTTCCTGCTCTTTGCCGAGCCAGTATCCGAGCGATTTCGACATGGAAAGAAGGTTTCCGACCAACGCTTTTTTAAGCATAAAACTTTTTTCCGACTTATCCGATAAGTCCATATATCGTCGGTGGTTTTCCTGATTCAGAGCAATCCAGGGTGAGAGAAATTCATAGACAGTCTGCTTCTCGGAATAACCGAAGTCCGCATCTTCGCATCTGAGATTCTTTTCATAAACAGGAATTTCGGTTTCCTCAATTATGATTTTATCCAATCCCATGAATATCTTTGAAAAATTCTTTACAGCCTCATCGCTTACGGCAACAACAGCGGGCATATTGTCTATCATTTTGAACTGAATCAGCGGATAGCGATAAATCGCTTTTCCGGTTTTGAGATCGTGATTATGAATCACATCGTAATCCCTGAACAGATTGCCCACAAAGCCTCTCAGCTTGTGGATTTGCGAAGGTTTCAGGCGAACATTGTCCAACAGCAGCACAGCTTTCTTCATTGTCTCTCCTCATGTGCAGAGCGGCCCGATCTAAGAATAGATAAAACCCGCTTTACATTCCTCAACATTTTTTTTAATTTTCCGAATCATGCCGAGGCCCCGCGAGACCGATTTCCCCAGCCCGATAAAGTCCGGCAGCGTGATATTGCTTGCAAATTCAAGATGAAAACCGTTCATCTGATATTTCTTGAAGGAAAACATAAACTGATCCGGAAGGTTCGGAATCTTTACCTCAATCTGCCCGTCAATGTTCCATTCAACGCCCTTGGCAAATGAGAGAATATTTCCGGTCAGGATGCGCTGAAGACATGCGATTCTGTCTTCGTCACAGGCGAGCAGTCTGAATTTCTCATAGTTTTCCTCATTCAGCGCAAACCAGTTCTGAATTTTGTAATGCACCGGCTCAGGAGAAAATCCGCATAGAAAGTAGTCAAAGTCAATATGCCGGACTTCTGTTTCAATCTTTTTGCCGTGAATGACAAGGTCCCAGTCGCTTTTCTGAAAAAATTTCAGGATTTCTTCTGCGCCGTAGTTGAGACATAAAATTGCCGGGGATCTGCGGAGCATTTTGTACTGAATGAGCGGATAGCCGTAAAGAAACGACTCCTGCTTCAGATGATTGTGGAACAAAACATTTTCCCGTCCCACTTTTTCGATCACCGCGCCGCGGAACGCAGGAATCTTGCGGCGCTCGAGTTCAAAGTCAAAAATAACCGTTAATACCGTCAGTTTTGCTGACGAAGCTTTCAATGGCGTTGAAGCTGTTTTCACTGATTTTCTCCTTTAATTTTATTTAACATGCTGATTTAAAAATTTTTAATGTGCTATCAGCATCCGATTTCCGGTTTCGTCAGGGCGGGCTGCCGGCCAGCCTTATTATTTTTATTGAAAATAAGCTTAAAATATAATATAAGTATCGGCAATGCAACATTCACTTTTAAAACGTATCAGACGGCATGTCAGCGGGCGGGTACAGGATTTTTTCGCTGTAACGTCCCCGGGCTTTGAGCAAATCTGTTTTGACGAACTGACCTCGCTGCCGCTTTCTTTTGAAAGCGTAAAAATCGTTACAGGCGGGGTCGAATTCAAAGCGCGTTTGCAGGATTGCTATCTCGCCAATCTGAATCTGCGGACAGCGACCCGGATTCTCATGCGGATATGCACCTTCAAAGCCAGCAATTTCAGTCAGCTTGAGAAAAAAATATCAGATATTCCCTGGGAGTTATTTCTCAGCCCCGAACATTTGACTCATATATCCGTAACATCCAAACATTCAAGGCTTTTTCATAAAGAAGCTATTGCCGGGCGTTTTCAGGCAGGCATAATTCAGCGATTTGCAGCATCCTTTCAGCCCCTCTCCTTGAAATCCCCCCTTGAGGGGGGCGTAGGGAGGTGTGTCTGTACGGAAACATCCCCCTTGCCCCCTTCAAAGGGGGATTCTGATGTCTCCGCCCTTAATCTGACAGCATCAGGAGAAAAAGGACGGTGTTTTGTGCGCGTCAGCGATGACCGCTTCACCGTGTCCATAGACAGCAGCGGAGAAATGCTCTACAAGCGGGGAATCAAAAAACAGGGAGGCGCCGCGCCGCTGAGGGAAACGATTGCCGCTGCCGCGTTGACACTGGCGGGTTATGACTCAGACGCGCCGCTGATTGATCCTTTGTGCGGTTCAGGAACTTTTTCCCTTGAAGCCGCAATGAGAGCAAAACATATCCCTCCGGGATGGCTGCGGGAATTTGCCTTCATGGAATGGCCCTCGTTTATGCCGAAACGCTGGGCATATCTGAAGCGTGAGGCGGAAAAAAGTTTTATACAACTGCACAAGCCCCTTATTTTTGCTTCTGACAAAGACGGGGCGGTGTGTCACGCCCTTGAAGATCAGGTCAGCGCGTGCGGCTTGTCCGACGCAATTCACATTGCCTGCAAAGATTTTTTCGCTTTTTCTCCTTCAAGCATCACAGCGCAGCCCGGACTTGTCATGCTGAATCCGCCTTACGGGCTGCGTCTCGG
>DZCT01000562.1 GCA_022736535.1 Desulfatirhabdium butyrativorans
ATAAATTCCCCCGGGGGTATCCATACAAATTCCATGCCGATGCTGTTGGTGAATCCTTTGGGCTGTTCAATCTTAATCTCAGGAGAAACAACCTCAATTACCGGCTTGACATCTTCTGAAGGTTCGGTTTCTTCTTCATCTTCCATGTCCTCAGAAATATCAATTTCCCTGTCTTTATCGGTTTTGACTTCATCTTCAAACCTGAACAGCAGCCCGTCCGCAGAGCGCATATACAGCACCGGCGTTCCCCATTCCGCATCATTGGGCATCCCGAACACCGCTTTTCTCGCCTCCGCCATTGCCACGTCCGCCGGAAGTCCGTCTGTGAGAGCGGCGTAAAACTCGTCTGCAAATTCCTTTGCCGCGTCATCGGAAATCGGAAACTGCATTGCCGCAACCGCGGGAATCCCCTGCTGTATCAGGGCAGTCGCAACGCCGGCAAAAGGGTCTGTCAGAGAAACCCGTGCGCCTTCGCAGCAGTTCAGCACTGCTAACCGCAGGGAGCGATGGTCGTGCAGCAAAGCCCCGATGCGGTCTGCGCCGACCATTACGCTTTTGTGCTGCTCGTCTTCCATGAGCAACACGCCTTCATTGCTTTTGGCGTCAAATCCGCCGTGTCCGATAAAGTGAAAAATATGAAAATCTTCTTGCCGCAGATTCCGCTGAATCGCCCGGAATGTTACATGCTTCAATTCTCTGACCTTTACTTTGTCCGCTGTGATGAGCGGCGCAAGCGCCTGTCTGAGCCGGGATATTTCACCCTCAACATCTAAGGGCGGCTGGTCGGTAGGGCTTGAAATCGCTACCAGCATCCGCAGCGGGAGTTTTACAGGAAACGGCGGAATCTCCGGCAAACCCGTGTAACGCACCACCGGCGTGTGATGAGACTGGGCAATAAAGCGGTTCTCGCCCGCGTCAAAGAGGTATTCCCAGGGCATATCCGCAAGTTCAGCCGCATTGTGAAGCATCAGTTTCAGGCGCAAGCCTTTGTCCTGACTCTCACGCATAAAATTCAGGCTTTTTCTGTAACATTCCAGCACATTGTCCGAAAAAACCGCACCGAAAAGCTTTCCGCCTATTTCCAGAGCAGCCTCTCCCTGAGCGGAATCAATTATTTTCCGAATGCCTTTGCGATTCTGTCCCAATTTCAGAATCAGCAGTTCCAATCTGTTTTTGGAAAAAGGCAGCGTGAATGCGCCGGAAGCCTGCCCCGCCGGGGAGCGCGTCACGCGGGCAGTGTAAGATTCCCCTTGCTTTTCGATTTCAATCTCAAAATCAAGATAAGACAGGTATTTCATGGCAATTTCTTTCTCTTCGGATTTCTTTCTTTCTCAAGATTGTTAAATATGAAGAATAAAAAAATGAAATGCTTATGTCAAGTCCTATTCACCGAAATTTCAGTTGCTTTTGCGATTTTAATATGTTAAATATTTGCATAAAGAAATGGCTCGCAAAGGCGCAAAGTTCGCAAAGAAGAAAATAAAGAATTGAAAGGTGTTGTTTTTTCAAGCCCCGTAGGGGCGAAATATTTGTAGCATCGGTTGCACCCCGAACATTTTTCAAGCCCCGTAGGGGCGAAATATCGTATCTGCCCGAAATATTTCACTCCTACGGAGTTCGGAAATCGCCGGGGGAAATGCTTTTCTACAACGATGTCGCTCCTACGGAGCTTTTTCAGAAACCCCAATCAAGGAGGTTTGAAAATGTCATCATTTTACGAAAGGAATATATGGGCATTTATTCAGGTCTTGCAACATCAGCCCGAGCTGCTTTCCAAACAGGACAAAGCTGATTTGAAGGAATTGGACATGGCTCAGACGGAAGATGTAAAGCAGATTTCGGACACGATTGAGGCATGGTTGAATTCCCATTCGCAAATTTCGACAGTTCATGTGGAATGTCTCAAAGAATTATGTGACGGCAAACCGTGCAGAGGTCCCGGCGGTCTGCCTGTGCCTCCGCCGCCTTCTGAAGCGGAATTGAGAAAGCAGTTGGAGAATATCATTCGGCGCAACAGACCTGTCGCAACCCAGCCAAAGCCCAAACCTGATGAGAAATTCAAATGAGTCAAATAGAAAAATATCAGATTAAGAATCCGAGTGTTACGCTTTATGCTTTTCACCTCCGCACAGAGCTTGCCAAAGAACTTACGGAAGACGCATCGCTGCTCTGGGAACATCTCGCAAAATTAGGCGAAACGCTTTCTGCGCCGCCTTTGCAGGAGCTTTTGTCCGAACTGATCTGCTATCAAAACGGTCACTATGATCCGAGCGGAGAAGAAGGAAAAAGCACGAAATGGCTTCCGCTTCTCCGCCAAAAACCTGAAGATGAAAAAAAGGATAAGCCTAAGCTGGAACTGTCTTTTTGCGGGCAGAGCAGAACAGGCTTTGTTTTCAGCGGCTCGATTTATCCGCTCAGGATTCACGACACCTACGCGGCAGACCTCACATTTTCCTGCAAAGACAGGGAAATGCAGGTTTCCCAACTGAACCGGCTGAATCCGGATGCCTGCCTTCTGCCCTCCCGCATTCAGGCGTCATTGGGGCAGACATTGCTCCTCTACGCTGAACCCGCAGACAGACAATTTGACTCCCGACGCCTTGCTGATGAATGCGTCAAAGCTTTGCTGCAAGACTCGAATGAGACATTGCCGCCCTTTATCAGAAAAGGCAGGCTCTTCGGCAGTCCCATATTTGAATATGAAGACTACTCCTATCACCCGCTTAAACGGCGTCATGTTCTGGTCTGGCTGAACGAACATTCCCAAACTCCGGAACGGTCACAGACTGCTTACAATAGCTTAATGAATTTGCTCTGCTGCCGAAACAAAATTCTATACGCCTTTCATCAGTCTCGCGAGTCTAACGAAACTGCCCGG
>DZCT01000088.1 GCA_022736535.1 Desulfatirhabdium butyrativorans
CGGATGATGTCGGGGTTCGCAGGCTCACCCCGACCTACATTTTTCCCTTAACTTAATGGCATTGGGCGTAACCCCGCCCTACCGGCTCGTTCCCGAAAAGTACAGCGATTTTTCAAATCGCTGATGCCTGAGGGTAAGCACGGGGGCTTACCCCTACCTACATTATTTTGACTGAATATTGACTGAATACAAACAGACTGATTTTATTTATGAAACGGTCGGTTTTCAAGCAGGGAGGAACAACAGAATGGAACTTGTAACACGATTGGAACGAATGACCATGCGGATGGATATTCCCGACTTTATGCCGGGTGACACCGTTAAAGTTTATGTGAAGATCAAAGAGGGAGAAAAGGAAAGGATTCAGGTTTTTCAGGGCATTGTGATCGGCAGACACAACGGCATGGCAAATTCGACCTTTACAGTGCGGAAAATTTCCTACGGCATCGGCGTGGAACGTATTTTCCTGCTTCATTCGCCGGTTATTGACAAAATCGAGCTGGTTTCAAGGGGCAAGGTCCGCCGTGCAAAGATATACTATCTGAGAAACTTGAAAGGCAAGGCTGCAAGAATCAAAGAACGCCGGACGAGTTAAACAGCGGCAAACGCGGGGGTACGCCGGCGGCGTACCCTTATCTGTCTGATAATATGCTGAATTTTGAAGAAAACGCTTTTCGGAAAGGTTATTCGGCAATTGCAGGCGTGGATGAAGCCGGACGGGGCCCCTTGGCGGGTCCTGTGGTGTCTGCCGCGGTTATCCTGCCGAAAAACTTTCCGGTTTCCGGCATCGCCGATTCCAAGAAGCTGACACCCAAAAAGCGGGAATATCTCTATGACAGAATTTACGAACATGCGGTTTCCGTGGGCATCGGCATTGTTGACGCCCCTGAAATAGACCGCATCAACATCCTTCGGGCGGCGCTGCTTTCCATGTCTTTTGCTGTGCAGAATCTCAGCCCGCAGCCGGATTATCTCCTGATAGACGGCGCATTCGAAATCCCTTCGGACATTCCCCAGCAGCCCCTCATTCACGGCGACAGTCTGAGCCTTTCTGTGGCAGCGGCGTCTGTCATTGCCAAAGTCAGCCGTGACCGTCTGATGGCGCGTTATGACAGCGATTATCCGCAGTTCGGCTTTGCCGTACACAAAGGCTATCCCACCCGCGCCCACAAAGAAGCCATCCGGAAATTCGGCCGGTGTCCCATTCACAGACTGACATTCAAAGGCGTAAAAGCATAATGTCGGATTCACGTCAGAAATTCGGCAAACAAAGCGAAGCCGCCGCGCTCGGCTATCTTGAAAAAAACGGATACCGCATTCTGGAACAGAATTACCGCACGCAGCGGGGAGAAATTGACATCATTGCACAAGATGGCGATACGCTGGTCTTTGCGGAAGTCAAATCCAGAAAATCAAAGCGCTTCGGAACTCCCAAATCTGCGGTCAGCCCTGAAAAACAGAAAAAGCTGTCAATGGCTGCGGTGCAATGGCTGAAAGACAGAAACTGTCAGAACCGGAAAGCACGTTTTGACGTGATAACGCTCTTTTTTCCGTCAAAAGAAAATCAGCCTCATATTGAACTGATCAGAAATGCTTTTGAATTTTCAATATAAATGTTGGGGTTCGTTCCTCACCCCAACCTACATTTTTCTCTTAACTTAATGACATTGACGCGGCGCGTGGGAACGAGAGGAATAATCAGGAGAAAAATATGTTGTCAATAAAAAAACCGTCCGCTCTGACAGTCTTATCGTTTTCTTTTATCTTCATCATTATCGCAACTTCGGTATTCATCAGCTTTATTTCCCTTAATAACGAAAAAAAAGCGGTTGAGAATCTGGCAAAGCAGTTGCAGGTTCAGATATTTGTAAACATCCGGGAAAAACTCGGCGATTATCTGGCAATGCCCCACCGGCTCAACCGGCTGAATGCGGATATTATTGCTCAAAATCCTGCAATTATTGAAGATTTGGAATCGCTTCGCCCCGTTTATATCCGCCAGATCAGGGCTTTTGAAACCTTAGCAACGGTCGCTGCCGGCGTCGAAAAACAGGGGAATTTTGTCGGTGTCGCGCGCAGAGAAGACGAATTTTTCAGCAGCGGTCTGATGAACCGGGATAAGGACAGCACTTATCGCGTTTCTCTGCTGGACCGTCAGGGCAAAGCCATCCGCCTGCTGACAGAGACGCCTGATTATGACGCCCGAACCCGTCCGTGGTATAAGACCGCTGCTGAATCCGGCAAAGCCGCATGGAGTCCTGTTTATATATGGGCAGCAGGCACCGGTATCGGCATTACCGCGGCGCTTCCTGTTTATGATACCGGCGGTTCTCTTATCGCTGTGCAGCAGTCTGCTCTCACATTGGAGTTCATCAGCAGCTTTATTCAGAAACTGCGGATGGAAAAATCCGTGCAGGTGTTCATTGCAGAACCCGATGGAATGCTGGTGGCTTCTTCGGATTCTGAAAAAGTGATACGCAAAGGACCCAGCGGGTTTGAACGGATTCAGGCTGTTGAAAGCAATACGCCGTTCATTCGCGCAGCCTCGGCGCATCTTATCCGTCAGTTCGGCAAAATGAGCGGCATTCCCGCTAATTACCATAAGAATACAGAGATTGACGGACAGCGTTATTTTATTGCAGCGTCCGCCCTGAATGATCCCCACGGACTGAATTGGATTTTAATAACAGGTTTGTCCGAATCCGATGTTCTGGCTCAGACTGACGCCGATACCCGTACAACCGTTTTGCTTTGTATTATCGCGTCGCTTGCCGCTGTATGGGCTGCTCTTATTATTGCCCGCAGGCTGGCTTCGGCGAATCAGTGTCTGGAATTAGAAATTGCCGAACACCGGCACACGGAAGCGGCGTTAAGAGAAAGCGAAGCGCAGTTCCGCTCCATGTTTGAAAATCATCATGCGGTTATGCTTCTGATTGACCCTGAAAACGGCAAAATTATCCGTGCAAATCAGGGCGCAGAAAAATTTTACGGATATTCATCGGAACAATTTGCAGATATGACAATCTTTCAGATCAATCAGTCAACCAAAGAAGAAATTGCATCTGAGTTGGCAAATTCTGAAGCCGAAAAATGCAATTATTTCCATTTTCATCATAAACTGGCAAACGGCGACATCCGGGATGTGGAAGTTCATTCTTCGCCGATTCCGTTTAAGGAAAAAACGATTCTGTTTTCGGTTATTCATGACATCACCGAGCGCAGGCTGATGGAAAATGCTTTGCAAAAGAGTGAGGAGCGGTATCGGAAAGCTCAGACACTGGGGCATGTGGGGAATTGGGAATACAATATTCAGACGACCCGGTTCTGGGGATCGGACGAAGCAAAAAGGATTTACGGTTTTGATGTGAATGCCGACAGTTTCACCGCAGATGAAGTTGAAAAGTGCATTCCCGAACGGGAAAGAGTTCATCAGGCATTAATTGATCTCATTGAAAAAGATAAACCGTATCATCTGGAATTTGAAATCATCGCCAAAGACACAAAGAAACGGAAAACGATTGTTTCCATAGCCGAACCTGAGCGGGATGAAAGCGGCAGCCCTTTGAAAATAACCGGTGTCATCCATGACATCACCGAGCGCAAAAAGGCGGAAGAGGCATTGGTCAGATCAAACAGGCTGCTTGAAGCTGTTATTAAGCAAGCCCCTTTCGCCATCCATGTGCTTGACGGTGATATCGAACATATCCATGTCGTTATCGAAAATGAAGAATCAAGACGTATCATGGGAGAAACCATCGAAGGCAGAACGGACATTGATGCGAACTCCCCGGAAACGCTTGTCTCCAAATTCTTCACAGCCGACGGCGCCCGGGAAATCCCGTTGCTGAATATGCCGGGTCCCAGAGCATTTCGGGGTGAGTTTGTCAGAAACGAAGAATTTCTCTTTCGTCACCCTGACGGGACAGAAATTTTTGCAGTTGCCGGCGCATCCCCGGTGTATGATCCTGCGAATCAGATGATTGCCGCAGTTGTCACGTTTTATGACATCACCGACCGAAAACAGGCAGAAGACGAACTCCGCAAAGCCCTACAAATATATCGCCCCTACGGGGCTTTGCGTCTAAAGTTCTGTTTCTCGCGTCTGCTCTCAGCCTCGGCGATAAACTGACTGTATTCTCAACGACTTGCTCTCCGTATTTCTTTGTTCGGAAATCCGTTTTTTAAAAATATTTCAGAGAAAATAAGTTGCGATAAACCCCTAAGTATGGCATATACAATATGGGACGGATTAAACGGGTTCGGGAAAGGGGTAACTCCTTAATAACAATTGCCATAATTCGTCAGAATTATTACCTAATTTATAGGCGGGGTTATGAGAATCGCATGTGAAAAATGCCTGACCGAATATGATCTTGATGATACACTTATCAGGGAAAAAGGCTCCAAATTCCGATGTGTGAAATGCAAACACATATTTATGGTTTATCCTCCTGCAAATATTGATAAAAAAATCCATACAGCCGAAGAGGGTGCGGAAATCCGTGCAGATACCGAGCTGAAAAAAGAAAGCGAATTTATTTCCCGAAATTCGCCGGTTTTTAAAATTATCGGAGAAAACAACTGTCCGCTCTATGAGGCGGGAGATGAGTTTTATCTGTCGGACAAATCTTTTTTTGCCCCCCGAAACAAAGCGCCCTGCCTCATCCTTATCAGAGATATTATTAAAATTCTTAAAGAGCAGAAAGCTTCAGATACGGAAGCTGAAGACGAGCCGGAAGCCCTGTTCGAGTGCAGCGGCTGTACCGGCATGATCCGGTTCGGGTATAAAAAAGAAAACAGACTGTTTTCTTCTGATAAAAAATCGGAAGATTATATCAGCGTTGTTGCCCGTTCACTGAGCAAGTTTTCAATTTTTCAGGCAGTGGAAGAACATTTGGTCAAAGAATTCACCTCCTATCTGAAATTTGAGGAATTTGCCGTGGGGGACATCATCATCCGAAAAGGAGACCCGGGCAGGAGTCTGTATATTGTTGTCTCCGGAAAAATCGAAGTGGTGGGAGATGATGAAATGAGCCTTGCTTTTCTGGGAAAAGGAGAGGTGTTCGGTGAAATGAGCCTTCTTTCCGGCAACCCGGTGGGCGCAACCGTCAAAGCCGTCAAACCGACCACCGTGCTGTATCTGGTTGCCAAAGATTTCAAAAAAATAATGAGCAAATCGCCCTCGTTGCAGATGTATTTCACGCGTCTGCTTGCCGGCAGAATGGCGGAAATCAACACGGCAAGGTCTGAGGAATTTGCATCGGGCATGGCAGGAAAACTTTCAGAAATGCCGCCGTCGGAACTGTTTCAGACCTTCAACATGAACCAGAAAACAGGAGTGCTGACGCTGAAATTGGCAGATACGACCGCCTATCTTTCTTTCCGTGAAGGCGCGCTGATCAATGTCAAATATGACGGCAAAGAAGGGGAGGAGGCTTTTTTTGAACTGCTGAAGCTCAAGCGGGGAAGGTTCAAATTTATTCCCGGGCTCTCTGCCGAAGAAATGAAAGCGCCGGAAGTGGGAGATTTCATGCACCTGCTGATGGAGGGACTCCGAAGAATAGATGAGGATGACAGACGGTTCATCCGAACCGTGATACCGACTTTGACCGATTGAGAAGTGAAAAGTGAGAAATAAAGGACTGAGGACTGAGGACTGAGGACTCATCCCTCAGCCCTCAGCACTTCTGTTTCTCACTTCTCACTCTAAAAGCATTGCATAAACATCGGATGTGTGATATAGGGTTTCCTTTACAAAAGGAGACGGGTGAATGGCTTTTTTGTCTATCTGTAGAGACACAAAATTTTGCGTCTCTGCTTTCAGCAAGGGTCTCAGTCGGGGCAATTCCGTTATGCCGCCAGTATCTGCGCTGAAAAACCGGACGCTTGCTGCTATCATATTTTTTTTCTGTTTCAGCTTGGGTCTTCACTGTTCGGATGCAGGAGAACTGAAAGACGACTATGCACAGATCGAGATGAAACGGCAGAAACTTGAGAAACAGCGGAGTCAGTATGAAGTCGTCCTCAGGGCATTGACCGCACGGCGGATCGGTCTGAACCGGGACCTTTACCGGTGCATTTCTCGGAAATGGGATGCTTCATGGGAAACAGAACTTGAAGAAGCCAAAAAAATAAGGGAAACACTGGAAACAGAACGCCTCAGATTAGCCGATCTGCGGGTGACGCTCGACAAAGTGCGTATGGAACTGGAAATAAGCAGAATCGAAGCGGAGCGACGTTATAAGGACAAAGGACCGGGTTCCGATTATGAAACAGAAATGCGGAATTACATGGATGAGATCGTGAGCCAATATTTTACCCGGCTGGAAAAAGAACTTTTCCCGGGATACAGGAAATATTTATCCGGTATTGAAAAATATTTCCTGCTGCTGAAAAAAACCCTGGATATGTGCATGAAATACAGGCAGCCGGACTGACTCAGGGGGTTAACAACGCAGAAGAAATGCTGATACTTCTTTTTTACATCGGAGAAGCCGTGTACACGGTCAAATGCGAAAAAGTCAGAGAAATCGCTCCGATGGTGACGCTGAAACCGGTCCCCCATACGCCTGATTTTTTTGCCGGTTTTTTCAATTATCGGGGAACGGTCGTGCCGGTGATTGATCTGTGCCGTTTAATTCAGGGCTGTCCCTGCCGGATGCGGTTAAGCACCCGGATTATTCTGGTGGATTATTCCGGAAAGGGAGATCGTTCAGACATTATCGGGCTGATTGCGGAGCGGGTGACCGAAACGGTGAGAAAGCCCGAAGATGCGTTTGTTTTTTCGGGTATCAGATCGGCAGATGCGCCGTATCTGGGGGGGATTGTGATGGAGCAGAAGAAAATGATTCAGTATATAGACCTTGATCTCCTGCCGAACTGCATCGCTTTTCTGCCCAAAGATGCTCCGGAGTCGGACTTGCCTCCGGAGCCGTAGCCGTAGTAGCCGTAGGGTGGGCAGCTTGCTGCCCACCGAACTGTGGGTGTTTTTTCTCTATTCTGAGCCCTGTGCGCTCTGCGGGGTCTATTCCAAGCTTTGGCATTGGTGGGCTTCGCAAGTTCAGCCCGCCCTGCAAAATTACTGTGTGAAGTGTGTTTTTTGCGGGCTCGGGTTTGCGTCGCTGCTTGGTCTCTGTGTTTCTTTTTTCTGGGTCCCTTGATCGTTGTTTCACTTGGTCCTCCTACCGGTTTTGCTTTTTTTAAAGTGTGTTTTAAAGGGGGCTCGGGTTTGCGTCGCTGCTTGTTCGCTATTTTTCTTTTTTCTAGTTTTTTTGGTCGTTGTTTAACTTGGTCCTCCTACCGGTTTTGCTTTTGAAAAAAAAGATGTCGCCCCTGCGGGGCTTGTTGTGTCTCCCGGGGGCTCGGGGTTCGCAGGCTCTATTTTTAGCCTGGGCCAACCTACCCAACCTGCGAATTGCCCCGGTGGTTGCCCACGAAGGCGGACACGCCGCGCTTCGGAGCAGAAACGGCCCCGGCTGAAACAGACAAACCCGTTTTACAGAGAGCCGGAACCGGCAGAGCCGACATATTTCTTTATGAAAAAAACGACATCATCATCTAAAGGCATTACGGCAAAACTTCTGGGAGTCAATGTGCTGGTCTGCATTGCTTTCGGACTTGTCACCGTCGCGGTATTTTTTTCTTTTGAACACATTAAAATCGGCTTAAAGAAAATTTTTACCGAAGAAGTGGGCAGAATCGTCCTCAATGCCCATATCGGAAGAGACCTTGCACGGGTTCTGACCGACAGCAGCCTTGTCATCACAGGCTTTTACGGAAAAGAAGAATTTTTAGATGCCGGCGCGGAACGTCTCACCGGCAGCATCGCGGAACTCATAGAGAAAAGCAGGGATGAGCGTCTCAAAGCATCGCTTGAAAAATACAGGCACCGGGTCCGTTCGGTTATCGAACAGTGTGCCGCGGTCAACCGGCTTTATCGCGAAATCGAGGAACTGGACCGGAAAGCAGATGCCGCGCTGACCGCGCTGCGGGAAACGGTTTCCGAGAGAATATTTGAACTGACGCTCGAAGGCGAAGACACGTCAGGACTCAGACAACTCAGCGTGCTGATTCCCGGATACCTTGAAACCCTTCTTCGGATCAATGTCCGCTTCAACAGGCTGGGACTGCAATATTTTGAATCGCCCCCCCCTTCAGACAGTCATCCGATTCTCATGCTGACAGATGATCTTTATGCCAGACTTCAGACCCTGACCGCTTCTGAAAAAAAAATTGCGGACCCCGGCAGAAATATCCTCTCCTGTATCACAGGATACAGGGAAGCGGTTTTGCAGTTTCATCAGGTCGCAGGCGAACTGCGCGAGCGCCGGGACGAGATGACAGGGGAAAAAGAAAGTCTGCTGACCCTGATGGCGGAAACAGACACGCGCATTGCCAAAAGCACGGAAAAAGCCGCCGCAGAACTGAGCCGGCAGATTTCCGGCTCCGAAACCGGCTCCCTGCTGATTTTCTTCGCCAGCCTGCCCGCGCTGATTTTTGCCTTTTTTGTGACCCGTTCAGTGGGAAAATCCCTGCGAGGGGTTATTCAGGGGCTTCAGACCGCTTTTGAGCGCGTGAAAGATGCCGGGGCACAGGTTGCGGCTGCCAGCAGACAGCTCTCCGAAGATACGCAGGATCAGGCTGCGTTTTTGGAACAGACCTCCGCATCGCTGGAGGAAATCGCCTCCATGACCCGGCAGAATGCCGAAAATGCCGGACGTACAGACCGAATTATGAAAACCTCGGCTGATGCCGTTCATGAGGCAGGCTTATGTATGGCAGGCATGACCCGCTTTATCGCTGAAATTTCGCAGTCAAGCGAACAGGTGCAGGATATTATCGGCGTCATTGACGATATTGCCTTTCAGACGCGGCTGCTGGCATTGAACGCGGCTGTGGAAGCGGTTCGGGCAGGACAGGCAGGCGCGGGCTTTTCCGTGATTGCCGCTGAAATACAGAACCTTGCCGCGCAGTCCGCAAAAGCGGCAAGGTATTCGGCTGCTATTATTCAGGATACGGTCAGAAAAGTGAAAAAAGGCGGCGAACTGGCTATAGACGCCAACGAAGCTTTTGCACGCGTCAGAACCGGCGCGGAAAAAGTCGAAATGCTGGTGGCTGAAATTGCCGCGGCTTCGGTCGAGCAGGCGCAGGGCGTGGATCAGGTCAATGAGGCGGTTTCGGAGATGGACGGGGTGGTTCAGCGGAATGCGGATCATGCGGAAAAGCTGGCAGGCACTTCCGGAGAGATGAACGCCCAGGCCGGATACATGAGCCGCTTTGTCCGGGAACTGGCAGAACTCGCGGGCAGGGAACGCGGACAGACGCTCGGAGTCCGCAGAATCGGAAGTCTTTTTTCCAATATCCGGGGCGATATTGCCGGCGCGTTTTCCGCCGCGCTCATTTCGCTGCCCCTGTCTCTGGGCTACGGCATTGTCGTGTTTGCGCCTCTGGGCAGCGAATACGCCTCAAAAGCCGCGGCAGCGGGTCTTTGCAGCACGGTTGTTGCCGGTTTTCTTGCCGCACGCTTCGGCGGAAACCCCGTTCAGATCACCGGTCCCAGAGCCATGCTCACCCTTGTGCTTGCCTCGCTGGTCTCGGAACTGGCAAACAGTCCGTATCTGTCTTCAGCCTGGACCGAATGCGCGGTTTTTTCTCCCTATATGCTCATATCGGGACTGGCAGCGGTGAGCGTCTTTATCGGCGGACTGTTTCAAGTCCTGCTCAGTCTCCTGCGCTTTGCAAACCTGATCAAATATATTCCGCATCCGGTGATTGCAGGCTTTGTCAACGGCATTGCGATGCTGCTGATCCTCATTTTGCTCATGCCCCTTGCCGGCGCGGAAAATCTCTCTTCTGTTTTCGGACTGCTGATCGGACTGATGAACCGGGATGCGGGCATTCAGCCTCTGACGCTGACCGTCGGACTCGTGACCCTGTGCGTCATCTTTTTCTGCAAGCGGTTTGTCAGTACCGTTCCGCCCCCGCTGTCCGGACTGGTTGTCGGAACATTGCTTTATTATATCTTTGCCGCGCTGCTCCCCTCTGCGTCTCTGGGAGGAATTGTGAGCCGGACCGGTTTTGAACTGCCCGGTCCCGATGTGTTTCTGAACCTGCTTTGTCCCCACGGCATTGAAAAACTGCGGCTTTTTTTTCCCGATCTTTTAGTGACAGGTCTGGTGCTGGGACTGATCGGTTCTCTTGAAACGCTGCTGAGTTCCGCCGCGTGCGTCAGCCTGACCGGAGAGCGATGTGACAGCCAGCGGGAACTGCTCGGACAGGGCATCGGGAACATTGCCGCGTCTTTTTTCGGCGCCGTGTCCGGGGGCGGCTCTGTTTTCCGAACTGCTGCAAATTTCAGAGCCGGGGGCAGAACGCCGCTTTCCGGAATGATGTGCAGCCTTTTTCTTTGTCTGATCATGCTGCTGCTGGGTCCTGTTATCGCCAAAATTCCCCTTGCCGTCATTGCCGGAATCATCATTGCCGCCGGTATCGGTCTGTTTGACGACTGGACGGTCAATTTTATCCGGCAGCGCCGGAATCCGCTGCATTCGGGAACTTATGTGCGCCTTGTTTTTCTCGTGACTTTCGGGGTCATGCTCATCACCCTCAGCGGAAATCTGATAGCCGCGGTGGGACTCGGAGTGGTCGGGGCTTCGGCCCTGTTTGCATGGAAAAAAGGCAGTTCTCCGGTCCGGCGCACTTTATGGGGAAACCGGATGCGCTCCAAAAAAATGAGAACGCCGGAACAGATTGAAATTCTTGAAAAAGAAGGGGATAAGATTGAGATTTTCGAGATGGAGGGCCCCGTGTTTTTCAGGTCTGCGGAAAAACTGGCAAAGGAAATCGAAGCTTCGGCAAAAAAGCTTTCCGTCTGCATTCTTGACATGAAACGGGTGAACATGATTGACGCTGCGGGCTTTATGATTCTTTTGCAGGAATATGAGCAGTTTGAAAAACAGGGCAAATCTTTTTTCTTTGCGGGCATGAAAGAAAATGCCGGGGTATGGGAATTTATTGAAATTCTGGGCACCGCAAGCCTGAAAGCGGAGAGGCTTTTTGCAGACATAGACAGCGCGCTGGATCGGGCAGAGGACGCGCTGCTGGCATCTTTGTCTGAGTCTGCAAAAATTCCAGGCGAAGTCCGGCCTGAAGATATGAATATTGTAAGAGGATTTACGCCGAGAGAATTAGAGGATTTCAAGGAAAAACTGATCCGTCAGACCTATAAAAAAGGCGAGGCGGTGTTTCGGGAGGGGGACCCGGGCAAGGATTTGTTTCTGCTGACAAAAGGCTCGGTGACGGTGAAAGTCCGGCTCCCGGATACGGACCGTTTCAAACGGCTGTTCACCTTTTCGCCCGGGGTGGTTTTCGGGGAGGTTGCGCTGCTGGACGGCAAGCCCCGGTCTGCGGATGTCTGGGCAGAAGAAGACTCGGAGGTTTATCGCCTGTCGCTCGGAGAGCTTGATGTGCTGCGCCGGGAAAAGCCGGAGATCGTCATCAAGCTGCTGCTCAATATTGCAAAGGAATTTTCCCGGAATCTTCGGCGCATTTCAAATGAAGTCAAGGCGTTGGAAGACACTTAGGCGCAGATGTCTGAACCGGGATTTTCGGGATTATACTGATCCAATTTCGGTTTTTTGCCGCAGACACACACAGACATACACAGACAGACGGCTGAAAGCGGAATACGGCATGTATGCAAAAAATATGCCGTAAAAAACCAAAGTTGGATCACTATATAAGGATTTTCGGGATTGCGGGTTTCACACGCAGGCAGCATTGTCATTTCGGCTGAAATTGTCATTCTGAGCGCAGCGAAGAATCTCATAGCAATTTGCTTTCAAAATCAGTGTATTCGGGTCCGGAGTGCTGAAATGAGCGGAGCGAAATTTTAGCACTGTGTTAAATGCTAAAATTTCATTTCAGCACTCCGGACGGCGTCCGGGTCCGGAGCAGCAGAGACGCACGGCCGTGCGTCTCTGCAATTTCATTTCAGCACTCCGGAGTGCTGCTGAAAGGAGCGAAGCGGTTTTTCGCATTTTCACATAGGTGAAGCCATTGAAAATAAACGACTCTTTATTTCAAAAACTCAGGGAAATTGTAGGAAAGTCCAACTGCTCACGGGAAAAAGAAGACCTTGCCTGTTATGCCTACGATGCGGCAGCGCAGGTCTGCCTTCCCGATGCGGTGCTTTTTCCGAAAGATGCCGAAGAGATATCCGCCATATTAAAGCTTGCAGATGCGGAAAATTTTCCGGTGATTCCGAGGGGAGCAGGCTCAGGCATGAGCGGCGGCTCAGTACCGGTCAGGGGCGGCGCAGTTCTCGTGATGACCCGCCCGAACCGCATTCTTGAGATTGACAGAAACAACCTCATTGCTCATGCAGAGCCGGGCGTCGTGACGGGACATTTTCACAAAGCCGTTGAAAATGAAGGGCTTTTTTATCCGCCCGATCCGGCAAGCTCCGAATTTTCCACGCTCGGCGGCAACATGGCGGAATGCGCCGGCGGTCCCCGTGCCGTCAAATACGGCGTTACCCGTGACTATGTGCTGGGCTTGGAAGTCGTACTCCCCGGCGGCGACATCATTCATACCGGCGTACAGACCGCAAAAGGCGTTGTGGGCTACGATCTGACCCGATTGCTCATCGGCTCCGAAGGTACGCTCGGCGTTATCACAAAAATGACGCTGCGGCTCTTGCCTCTGCCGGAAAGCGTGAAAACCGTGACCGCTTTTTTCGACAGGATGGAAACTGCCGCTGAAACCGTCTCGGAAATCATCAGACGCCGCATCATTCCGAGAACCGTTGAATATATGGACAATGCGTCTATACGGTGTGCGGAAAACTACCTGAAAATCGGTCTGCCGACAGAAGCCGATGCGCTGCTTCTCATCGAAGCGGACGGAACAGAGGCGGAAACGGCTTCGGCAGTCAGAGAGATTGAGGAAATCTGTCTCTCGCAGGGAGCAATGCGTGTTGAGGCGGCAAAGACAAAAGCCGATGCGGCAAAACTGTGGAAAGCTCGCAAAGCCATTTCGCCGGCGCTGTTTCAGTATGCGCCTGATAAAATCAATGAAGACATTGTGGTGCCGAGAAGCCGGATACCGGATATGGTAAGGAAAATCAGAGCGTTGAAATCAGAAAGCGGGCTGTTTGTCGCCAGTTTCGGACATGCCGGCGACGGGAATATTCATGTCAGCGTCATGTTGGACAAAAAAAACCGTGCAGAACTCCGAAAAGCCGAAGCGGTGATTGACGAACTGTTTGACTATACGCTTGAATTGGGCGGAACGATTTCCGGGGAACACGGCATCGGCGTCACGAAATCGCCTTATATTTCAAAAGAAATCGGGGAAGTCGAACTGAATCTGATGAGAAAAATCAAGGCGGTTTTTGATCCCAGAGGCATATTGAATCCGGGGAAGATTTTTCCGAAATAGCAGGGTGGGCATGGAATGTCCGCCCTACAAAAAAGAAAGGTGGGCAGCGGTTGCTATTGAAAAAGGTTACTGTT
>DZCT01000089.1:0-2720 GCA_022736535.1 Desulfatirhabdium butyrativorans
TATAATAACTATCTGTATTATAAATTAAACACCACCACTATATCACTACCAAAAAGGGGGTAGTGGTGTAGAATAGGTGATGAACCCTCTCACTGTCATTCTGAGCGCAGCGAAGAATCTCTTATTATAACAGCGTATTATAAAAACAGAGATTCTTCACTTCGTTCAGAATGACACCCCGAAATCACCTATTCTACACCACTACCCAAATTATATATTCACGATTTCACAATTCGGTGACTCCCATAAGTTGTCAAAAGTTTCCGACATGAACTTGAACCATCCGGATGCTTTTGTACATGGTCTTATTACATAATGATGCCCGAACTCCGAGACTGAATTATGAATTTATATGATACCGCCTGAGTTTCCGCCACAGGGAAACCCGGTCAATGCCCAGAATCTCTGCGGCTTTGGTTTTGTTCTGATTCACCTGATCGAGAACCCATGCGATATATTCCATTTCGTTTTCCTCAAGCGTCAGGAATTCCCTGCGGCGTTTGCCGCTGATACGAAAGGTCAGTTGCTGAATATCTGAGGGAAGATGAGACATTTCAATTGCCGTTCCGTTGCTCAGAGTCACTGCCCGCTCGATGATGTTTTCCAATTCCCGAATGTTTCCGGGAAATTCATAATTCATGAGAAGGTCAGTGACCTGATCGGAGATGTTTTCAATCTGCTTTCCCTGCGCGTCCGAAAACTTGCGGAGAAAATACTGACACAGAAGCGGAATGTCATCTTTCCGCTCGGACAGCGGCGGCACATAAAGGGTAATCACATTGAGACGGTAGTAGAGGTCCTGACGGAAAGCTCCTGCTTCGATTTCATATTTCAAATCCTTGTTGGTGGCAGCGATGATACGGATATCCACCGGAATTTCCTCGGTTCCGCCCACACGGATCAGACTCCGCTCCTGAATCACCCGAAGCAGCTTGACCTGCATGGACAGGGGCATGTCTCCGATTTCATCTAAAAACAGGGTCCCGCCGTGTGCGGCTTCGATCAGTCCTTTTTTGATGCCGCGTGCGCCGGTAAACGCTTCTTTTTCATGTCCGAAAAGTTCATTGGAAAGCAGTTCTTCGCTGAATGCCCCGCAGTTGACTGCGAGAAATCGCTTATCCGCGCGCGGACTCAGATAATGGATAGTCTTTGCAACCAATTCTTTGCCGGTTCCGGTTTTCCTTTAAATCTTCATCAGAGTCATAAAGGAAGTAATTTTTTTCATAGCGCCGGATTTCCAGAATCAGATTGCTCAGGTCGTCTGCGATTTCCGCAAAATGCTGTTTCACTTCAATTTCAGAAAGATAACGATATGAAATCCCCGCGATAAAACCGATGGCAAGCATACCGATGGCAAGCCCTGCAATAACTTTCTGACGAATATTTAAGTAAAACGGAATGTTAAACATCATCTGTCCTCATGTTCCAATCATGGATATTTGGTAGTGGTCTAGAAGGGGTGACGGAACCTGTCGCTGTCATTCTGAGCGCAGCGAATAATCTCATATCATAACATAGTGTTATACAAAAGGGATTCTTCGCTCCGCTCAGAATGACACCTCAAAATCATCTGCTTCTGCACCACTACCAAAAAAGCTTTATATCTGCTTTGCGCTCTCTGCGCCTTTGCGAGAAACTCAGCCGCTTATTTCCGATAAAGCACTAATTTATCACAGCGAAAAGCACCAAGCAGAAAAACGAGGACAACATCATCAGATCACAGGCTTTTCTGATATGCTCCGGTTTTGCTTCGCCGAACTCCGTTCCGATGTAAGGTTTGGAAACCAACTTTCCGTGATAATAATTGGGTCCACCGAGTTTTACGCCGAGCGTCCCGGCAAATGCCGCTTCTGAATATCCCGAATTGGGGCTGGCGTGATGTGCGCCCTGTTTGACGGCTGTTTTAAAGGCGCTGACGCCCTTGCCCGAAAGCGACTGCGCGGCAAGAGATATGAGCGGGACTGAGAGTCTCGCGGGAATAAAATTTGCGCCGTCGTCAATGCGGGCGGCAACTTTCCCGAAATGCTCATATTTCTCGTTTTTATACCCGATCATGGAATCCAGGGTATTCACCATTTTATATGCCGTTGCAAGCGGCGCGCCCCCGATTGCCGCAAAAAAGAGCGGAGAAATCACACCGTCCACAAGATTTTCAGCGACTGTCTCCACCGCAGCACGGGTAACGCCGGCTTCTGAGAGATTTGCTGTTTCTCTTCCCACGATAAGGGAAACTTTTCTTCTGGCTTCCGGCAAGTCATTTTTTGTCAAGGAGTGATAAACATCCATTGCGGAATCTTGCAGACAGCGGGCGGAAATACAGAAATAAACAAGCAGAATTTCAACACAGATTTTACATGCCGGATGCACAGCGCCCGCGGCTCTCACCGCGAGAAAAGTCAATCCCCATGCAGCAAAAATGAGGCTTCCGGCAAACAGCCCTCCGGCAATCAGAAGCCTTGTGCTTGGCACTTCTCCTGTGTCTGCCCATTTTCTGAAATGCGGCTCAAGTCTTTCTATGGCTTTTCCCATATAGCGGATGGGATGATGGGCAAACTGCGGATCGCCGAAAATAAAATCCAGCAAAAATGCAGCAAAAAGAATAAACCAGCCGTTGAAAAATTCCATATTTTCTCCGTACTCAAAAGAGGGATACCAAGAACAAAACACTCTGTCATTTCGACGAACAAAACACTCTGTCATTTCGACGAACGAAGTGAGGA
>DZCT01000089.1:2820-13452 GCA_022736535.1 Desulfatirhabdium butyrativorans
CGCTCGAAATGACAGAAAAAAACTCAAAATGACAGGATGGGTCGCTCGAAATGGCATTCCGCTTTACCCGAGTCTTTTGACAATAATCCAGTAGCTTTCGCCCACCAATGCTTTTTTCATGTGAACTTTCACTTTGAGCGGATTCATTTTGTAGTCAAAAACATACTCAAAGACCGTATTCAGGTTGTCGTTTTTCACGCCCTCAACAAAAACGCCGTAAAATTCAGGACGTCTTGTACAGGGCGCGACTTCTTTGAAGAAATTTCTGCCGATGACATCTTCGGCTTTTCTGCCGGTCAGCTTTGCTTCTGTGGCATTGTAGGAAAGAACTTTCCCTGTTTTATCAAGCTGAATCGCGCCGAATGCCAGTTCATCCAATTCTTTTTCATTCATTCTGGAAAGCACGTTTTCAATATCATCCGAACCGAAAGATATGATGTTTAATTTTTCCATGTTCTTTCTCCTGAATAAATCAGACGTTATCGGACTGTGCCCGGGCTGAAAACAGGTGCGTCTCTGCGAGAATTTTTTTTATTTCCGATAAGGTCTGTTGTTTAGGAGTCAGGCAGTCTTCTGACCGGTGCTGGCGCATGAAAAAAAACTCAACTGCCTAACCCCTATTGTTTTTATGACATCCATCCTTTGACCATTTCTTGAATTGACCATTTCTTGAAAAATGTCAAAATTTTATTAAAATGTCAAGAAATTCTGTTTATGAGTCTGTCTGATTTCCTGCTTAATTTAACGGCGAATAATGATTTCAGCAGGGATATGCAGGGTATGCAGGATACCGGTATGTTATATCATCCTGTTATTCGGGAAATATCAATACAGTTCGCTGCCCTGTTCTGAAAAAACTCCGCTCCCCAAAATATATTGACAAAATAAAAATTCTGGGTTATCTGCTCAAGAATCAGCAGATCGCAAATCCCCCCATGAGGGGGACCCAGAAGGGACTCTCCGGTGAACGGGAGTGTAACTGTCTGAAAAAAAATCTCTTCCGCTCAAAAAGGCTGAGGCTGGGAACAGATTCTGTCTTTTTTGGCAAAAGACTTGGGTTGCAGTGAGCTGAAGTATTGACAGAAAACTGAACGGGAATAATATAACAAGCTGAAAGTACATCAGGAAAAAAATGATACGTTTTTTTAAAGACAAACTGTTTTCAGTTGGGGGCGGCATCGGAAATCAGAAAAAAGAATCTTCAATTCATCAGGACTTCGGCAAAAAGAAAAAACTTATGAAACTTGCTTTGATTGCCGGTCTTATTGTCCTGCTGGATCAGATCACAAAAGCTGTGATTTTGAACAGCCTGCCCGTCTATGATTCCATTACAGTGATACCGGGTTTTTTCGATATTACCCACATTCACAATCCGGGCGGCGCATTCGGTTTTTTTGCCAATCAGAGTCTGATACTGCGTAAAGTCCTTTTTCTGTTTATCTCTTCCCTTGCGGTGATATTTGTTTTTTATTTCTACATGCGGACCCCGGCGACGCATCCGATGCTTGCAAACGGCTTTGCGCTGATATTCGGGGGAGCGGTCGGCAATATGATTGACAGAATCCGATTCGGTAAAGTTGTTGATTTCCTTGATGTTTACATAGGCGTTTGGCATTGGCCCGTGTTTAATGTGGCAGACAGCGCGATTTCAATAGGCGTGGCTGTTTTCATCTTTCACATTCTTTTTAACAAACTGCCTGAATAAATGAATACGCAAAAAAAGTCTCTCGCTAAGAACGCAAAGTCGGCTAAGAAAAGAGACCCTTCGCTACGCTCAGGGTGACAACAGGGGCGGCCTCTGCGCTCGCCGCAACACGCTGTCATTCTGAGCGCAGCGAAGAATCTCTCTGCGTCTTTGCGAGAAACAAAAAGCATCATAAACTTTCAACCTTTAATTTTCATTTTTTTCTATGCACCCTATTCTTTTCAAACTGGGAAGTCTGACGGTTTATACTTACGGTTTTTTCATCGCGATGGGATTTCTTGCAGGCATTTCGCTTGCAAAAAAAGAGGCGCAGCGGCTCGGAGAATCGTCTGAAAAAATTACAGACCTCTGTTTTTATATTCTGGTTTCCGCCATCATTGCTTCAAGACTGTTTTATGTCTTTATCAATGCAGAAATGTTTGTTTCAAATCCGGTGGAAATATTTAAAATATGGAACGGCGGATTGGTCTTTTACGGCGGATTCATCGGCGCGGGACTGACCGCTGTTTACTATCTGAAAAAACAGGAAATGCCTCTGTGGAAAACGCTCGATATTCTGGCGCCTTCGCTTGCCATCGGGCATTTTCTGGGGAGACTCGGCTGTTTTTCCGCGGGCTGCTGCTACGGCAAAGAATGCCATCTGCCCTGGGCAATCACTTTTTCTCATCCCGAAACCCTTGCGCCTACCGGCGTTCCGCTTCATCCCACGCAACTGTACTCTGCGGCAAACAATCTGATGATCTTCGGTGTTCTCTGGTTTTTACGGCGTCGGAAAAAATTTGACGGTCAAATTTTCTGGCTGTATGTGCTGATCTACGGTATGACCCGCTCTGTGATTGAAATATTTCGGGGCGACTTTCGGGGCGAATTTATTTTCGGCATCATATCGGTTTCACAGGCTATCGGCATCAGCTTTGCGCTTACGGCTGCTGTGATGCTTGTGATTTTTAACAAGAAAAATAATTGAAAAAAAACAGAAAATCTCTCGTTCCCACGCTCTGCGTGGGAATGAAACCTGAACGCTCTGCGTTCATAATATCCGCGTTGCATCCGGGGGACGCGGAGCGTCCCGTCTGCATTCCCACGCAGAGCGTGGGAACGAGATAAGAAGAAAACAGAATATCTAAAATTCCCATGCCTGAAATTCCTTACAAATCGTTTGAAGCTTATCTGAAAAAAGGGGAGTTTTCACCTGTTTATCTGATTTACGGGGAAGAACTTCTCTGCAAAAACGCCCTGGACGCGCTGCTGAACGCGCTGCTGCCGGCTTCGGAACGCAGCGTCAATTACGAGCCGGTTGACAATGACAATATCTATGAAGCCATTGAGCGGGTCAACACTTTTTCCCTTTTATCCGGCACAAAAGCCGTCGCTCTCTGCGATTCCCGGATATTCTATTCCAAACAGGATGACAGCAGCATCCTTGAAAAGGCAAAAGCCGCATATAATGAAAAAGACATTAAAAAAGCTTCAAAATATCTCGCCGCTCTTCTGGGACTGCTGAACCTTTCCTTTGAAGACGTAAATGATAAGGAAAAACGGGAGAAAAATTTAAAATCAGATTCTGAATTGCTGAGTGATGACAAATGGTTGGATGAAATTGTCGCCTTTTGCACGGAAACCAGCGTGCCGGTGCTTGCAGCAAAAGACCATGCCGATGAATTGCAACACGCGATTGAAAAAGGCTTTCCCGAAGGAAACCATCTGATTGTCACCAGCGATATTGCGGATAAAAGACGCAATCTTTTCAAAGCCATAGATGCTCACGGCATGATTGTTGACTGCGCCGTTCCCAAAGGGAACCGGATGGCAGATAAAAAAGAGCAGGACGCGATTCTGGCTGAACAGATGAAAGAAATTCTCGGACAAAGCGGAAAGACCATCACCCGGGACGCGTATCCGGCATTGTATGAAATGACCGGCTTTGACCTCCGCAATTTTTCCAACAATCTTGAGAAATTAGTCATATATGCGGGAGATCGGAAAACGATTACGCTGGATGATGTGAATGCGATTTTAAAGCGCAGCAAACAGGACCCGATTTATGAGCTGACCAATGCCGTGTCAGAGCGAAAGACCGAAGATGCGCTTTTTTTTATAGATTCCCTTCTTTTTTCAGGAATATTTCCGCTCCAGATTCTCGGAGCAGTCACAAACCAGATACGAAAAGTGCTTCTGATAAAAGGCTTTACGGAAAGCCCGCCGGGAAAAGCATGGCATCCGAAAATGCAGTACAGTCAGTTCCAGGCCCATGTTCTGCCCGCTCTTGAAGCTTATGACGCCCAGCTTTTAACCTGTCTGGAAGCTTGGGAAAATCTGCTTTCGGAAGATGAAACCGGGGATGCGGATCAGGATAAAAAAAAAGGGAAAAAGAAAAAGAGCAAAGCGGCGACAGACCTTCTGACGGCTGCGGGCAATCCCTATCCGCTGTTTCTGCTGTTGCAAAAATCCGAAAAATTCAGCAAAAATGATCTGCTTGACGCCATTCGGTTGTTAAGCGAAGCTGATGTGCAGCTCAAGACCAGCGGACGGAATCCGAGACTTGTGCTGGAAAAAGTCATACTGCATATCTGCCGTTCCTGAAAAAAACATAGCGACTGATCCATTTGCTCCGGCTTGCAGATTTTCAGAAAAATAATTTCACAGGTTGTTTATCATACCAATTCGCTTTCAAAAATCGGGTTTTTCAGAGCGTAAAGCGATTTTTCAAATCGCTTAAACCGCCTGAAAAGCGGTTTTACGAAGAACTTTTTTTGATAGCGAATTGGTATCAGACAGTACAGGCTTCCGCCCGTTTTTTTTCCCACAGAGTGCACAGAGCGGGAAAAAACCACAGAGTACACAGAGTTTTCTCTGTGATCTCTGTTTATTAGTATTACACCCTGTTCAGCACTGTTTCAAATTCCCCCATGTTCTGACATTTCAGCACCTGACGGAAAAGCCCTTTCAGGGTATCCGTATTCCGAATTTCCCCGATACGCTCCGAAATACGCTCCGGAGGCGCGCCGAATCTTTCGATCAGCGCGTCTGTCAGCATTTCCCGGGCGGCCAGGATTTTCCCCTCCTGAATGCCGAGGGTTTTACCTTCCTGAATGCCTTTTTCTCTGGCAATATCAATAATGTCAAGCATTTTAATTTCCTCCCACATTTCCTGAAGCCGGTCCCTGTCTATCAGCTTGTTTGACATAATCAGCATGGCGGCAAGGAGGACTGCCGACATTTTCTCCGCATGATACAGCGATGTTCCGAAGCGCAGGACTTCTTCGGCGATGCCGCTGCGGGCCGCGCCCGTCTCCCTGCCGTAAAGGGGCAGGAAAACCAGTTCCAGAAGATTCGGCGATTCTCCTGACGCCAGCGCCTCCCGGATTTCCGCCAGCCGTTTCCGGCCGTCTTTCAGCGTGAAATCAATCACTTTCGGGCTGTATCTCCCGCTTCCGGTACTGACGGCTTTTTTCCCTTTACAGACATCTCCCGATGCGAGGATGATGTCCCTCAGCCCGGGTCCCCACTGCTTTGCGGCAAGAAAATGGTATGCGGCGAAACGGTACATGTCCGCCCTGGCCAGATTCCGCTGCTCCTCGATATGGTACAGCGCGCCGGTCTCGTCCCTGGCCATCACGTCAACCCGCCCTGTTTTCACCGAAATGTCCGCAGGCTCGAACCCGAAAACTTCCTCTATCCGCCCGGTTTTCACGCCTATCACTTCCAGCGTCTCCCCGCACAGCGCCGCCGCCATCCACTTGACAATCACATCGTAATTCTGCCCGTAATCAGCGCCGTTCCGATTTTCCATTCATTCACATCCTGTTCGTTTTTTTCCTCAATAGTTTATGCCAAGCGGACTGAAACATCAACTGAAAAATTTTTCCATATTGAACTGACGCTTGCTATTTGGGCGAATATCACCTAATATAAACAGATGACACAGGTTACAGGTTTCAAGTCGCATGTAACCTGCAACCTGTAACCTGCAACCTGCAAAAGGTGATTATGGAAGAATCGAACATTGCGCCGAACAAATGGCTGGTCTTTGTGCTTGTGGCAGTAGGGGTTTTCATGTCAACCCTTGACGGCAGCATTGTCAACATTGCTTTACCGGCTATCATGAAAGATTTTGTTGTCCCGCTTGCAACCATCGAGTGGGTGCCGATGATTTATCTGCTGACCATTTCATCGCTGCTGCTGAGTTTCGGGCGGTTGAGCGACATTCGGGGACGCCGATGGGTTTACAGCCGGGGACTTTTTGTGTTTTCAATCGGTTCGCTTTTCTGCGGAACGGCTCAGAATGCGCTCTGGCTGATTGCGGCGCGGGCATTTCAAGGACTCGGCGCAGCCATGATTATGGCTTGCACCACCGCGCTGATGGTTGACACTTTTCCCGCATCGGAACGGGGAAAATCAATGGGAATGATCGGCGCGGTCGTGGCTTCGGGTCTGACCGTGGGACCCGCGCTGGGCGGCTTTATCATTCATTTTTTTTCATGGCAGACCATTTTTTACATCAACATTCCCATCGGCATTGTGACGGCTGTGATGGCGGACAGAGTGCTGAAAGGCGGAAAAGCCGATATGACAAGAGCGGAGCCTTTTGACCGAACCGGCGCACTGTTGCTGCCGTTTTCGCTGGGTCCCTTTCTTATGGCCGCAACTCACGGATACGACTGGGGTTACACATCGTTTGAGACAGTTTCGCTTTTATGTGTTTCTCTGATTTCTGCCGCGTGGCTGATCCGAACCGAAAGGCGCATTGCCTATCCCATATTCAAACCCTCGCTGTTGCGGATACGCCTGTTCACATTTCCGCTTTTGGCATCCATGCTGCTGTTTTCAAGCCTGTTCATTATGATTTTTCTGATGCCTTTTTATCTCATGCACCCCTGCGGATTTTCTGTTCATCAGGCAGGGTATGTCATGGTCACGCCTTTTGCTTTTCTGTTTGTGTTTTCGCCGCTGGCGGGAAGTCTTTCGGACCGAATCGGCTCACGCATACTCTGCACGCTCGGACTGGCGATTCTCAGCCTCACGCTGCTGCTGCTTTCGCAGATGCCGCCTTTCTCCAATCCGCTTTCCGTTGTGTGGCGGCTGGCGCTTGTGGGCATCGGCACTGCCATATTCACCGCGCCCAATAATGCCACGGTCATGAGCGCCGTACCGAGGGAATACATGGGCGTTGCATCGGGAACGGTCGCCACCGTGCGCAACATCGGAATGGTTCTGGGCATTGCCCTTGCCGGAACGATTTTCAACAGCACATTTTATCGTTTAAGCGGCGGACTTCATTTGAAAGTCTATCGCCCGGAATTGGAGACAATTTTTATGACAGCTTTTCAATATGCCATGCTTGCCGGAAGTGTTTGTGCGGCAGTCGGCATGGTTGTTGCTTTTTCAAGAGGAAATGATAAGAGAAAATGACAGGAACGTAGAGACGCACGGCCGTGCGTCTCTACGGGGGGCGAAAACAGATGACAAAGGGACAAAAAATTTCAGCCGTATTATTTGATTTTGACGGGACCCTGACCCGCCCCGATGCGCTTGATTTTTCCATGATAAGACAGGCAATCGGCTGTCCGGCAGGTGTGCCGATTCTGGAATTTATCGAAACGCTGTCTTCCCCGGAAAAAAAAGAAGCCGCAATCGCGGAACTGGCGCGCTTTGAACTGGAAGCTGCGGCAAATTCCGAGCCGAATCCCGGCGCGGAAGCAATCATTCATTATCTGCAATCCCAAAAACTGCACATCGGCATTCTCAGCCGCAACATGCTTTCTGCGATAAAGCTTGCACTGCAAAATTTTAAGACGGTCCGGGAATCCGACTTTGATCTGATCATTTCACGCGATGATCCCGTCAATCCCAAGCCCAGCCCGGACGGCGTTCTGCTTGCGGCTCGGCGATGGGAGACAAATGTTGAGGAAATCCTTGTGGTCGGAGATTTTCTTTTCGACATTCAGGCGGGAAAAAATGCCGGCGCGATGACGGTTTTTCTTGATAATTCAGGAGAAAGCGGCGGAAAGAAACAGAAAGTCGAAAACTGGAAATTGGAAACCCGAAGCCTTTCAATCGCCGAGAGCGATGAGACAATTTCGCATTTAGATGAACTCAGAAATATCGTGCAGATGGGGATTCCGCATTAATAAATCTCGAAAGGAGAAAAAAATGGCAAAACTGACTGACATTATTTCAAAAAGCAAAGTTTATCATTATCCGGCGATTCCTTTTTATTTTATAGTCATACTACTTATGCTTTCAGGCATGGCGCAAAGTGAATCGCTGTCCGAGTTGCAGGAAAAAGCAATTGCAAATCGGAGACTTGTAGAAAAATACCGTTTGGATGTCGAAAAAGGACAACTCGATGAAACCATAGCCCGCAATGCTTTTCTGCCTTCTGTTGATGCGGCATATACGGCAAACCGGCTTGACGAGGACAGCATGTCGGAAAACAGCGAAAACAGCGCGCTGGCAGGCAGCATCACTTACAATATTTTTTCCGGCTTCAAGAAAACTTATGATTTGCAGTCTGCGGAACTCGTTAAAAAATCGAAAGATTATGAACTTGAAAGCATTATTCAGGATATAAAATATTCGGTTGCCGCCCGCTATCTCGATATTTTCGGGAAGAAGAACAACCTGAAAGTCGCGGAAGACGAATACAAGCTTCTGAAAAAACGCTATGAAGATGCCAACAATATGTATCACGTCGGACTGACAAAGAAAAA
Organism: Desulfatirhabdium butyrativorans; assembly: GCA_022736535.1. GTDB lineage: Bacteria > Desulfobacterota > Desulfobacteria > Desulfobacterales > JAIFKL01 > JAIFKL01. The sequence continues at coordinate 11,239 of DZCT01000089.1, forward strand.
TGATCTGCTGAAAATTCAGGTTGAGTTGGACAATGCCGAGCAAAACATGAAAAAAGCAGAAGCGGAACTGACAAAAAGTGTGAATCGTATTGAATTGGAAACCAATTCCGCGGTTGATCCGGCGGAACTGAAATTCAATGAATTTGACAGTCGCCCGGAAGTCAAATCATCTTCATTGTATGAGTCCGAGATGCTTGAAAAAAGAAGCGACATCAAGGCGGTTGAAATGGTCTTGCAGGCAAAACACGCGGCTGTGGAAAGCGTGAGAGCCGCTTATTATCCTTCAGTTGATATTTCAGGTTCTTATAAAAAATACGGAGATAACTACATCTGGGGTCAGGGCAGCGAGAGCGAAGATGAAATACGGGTTCAACTGACGGCAAAAATGAATCTTTTCAACGGGTATAAAACCGATGACGCTGTGAAAAAAGCCCATATAGATGTCAAAATGGTCGAAAACGATCTCTATGAGTTAAAACAGAATCTCGGCACAGAGTTGAAAAATACCCTTTTGGATTACGATGTTGCGCTGAAAAACCTGAAAGTGGCGGAATCCAGCATTTCACAGGCTGATGAAAATCTTCGCATAACAGATGTTTCTTTCAAAGAAGGTGTGGAAACCGCTGCCGAAGTTTTAGATGCGATTTTTTATCTGTCCAGAGCAAAGTACAACTTTATCAACGCCAGAAACGAGCTGTTTCTGGATTACTACAAGTTGCAGCGGATGATAAACGGATTTTAAGCGAATATATATTTCTCGCAAAGGGCGCAGAGAACGCAAAGGAATTAAGATTTCCCGCTGCGCTCGAAATGACATTCCGACAGCTTCGCGTCTTTGTGAGAAATCTTCCAGACCATTATCAGGCTGTTTTATTACATCAATTCGTTTAAGGGAGATCAGACAAAATGGAACTGAAACAAAAGGGCGAAAAGGCAGACATCGGCGCATTCAAGCAACTGAAAGTTTCTCTGATATGGACCTCGGCAGTTGATCTGGACCTGATGGCTTTCTATAAAACCAAAGACGGCAAGGTCGGGGGCGTGTATTCGGACAACTACGCGGGCGGAACCCTCGGAGACCTGAATCAGTTTCCCTTTATCCAACTGTCCGGCGATGAAGGCGTCGGCGCAAAGTCCGGCGACAACCGGGAAGAACTGCGTATTGTCAAACTGGAGGGATTCGAGGAACTCTATATCTGCGCGCTGAATTTTACGGACGCATCTTCCGGCGCAAATAAGGTCTTTGCCAACTATGACGCCCGCGTGGAAGTCGTGAACGACCGGGGAGAACGTCACAGCGTTGCGCTGGATTCAAAACAGCCCGGTTCGGTTGCGGTGATCTGCAAATTTGTCGCCGGCTTTATCAGCAGTTCGCTGGTAAATGACAGCGAAGTGATGAGTCTGGAACAGTTCAGAACCCGGATTCCCGGCGCGGCGGAAATCAAACTTGCCTCCAAAATCACGCTTGCCGCCAAAGGCGACAGCTTTGCCATCAAACCGAAAGTTTCCGGCGGCGAACTCCTCATCAATCTGAACTGGAATCAGAATTCGCAGGGCGCGCAGCCGACCGGCTTCTTTTCAAAACTTCTGGGCGGCGGCAGCAAAGGCATTGATCTTGATCTGGGATGTCTGTATGAACTGCGGGACGGCAGCAAAGGCGCTATTCAGCCGCTGGGAAATGCTTTCGGCTCCTTCACTTCCCCGCCTTATGTTTATCACCTGGGAGATGACCGCACCGGCGCATCGGCTGAAGGCGAAAACATGAAAATCAACCTGGGCAAAGCCGCCGCCTTGAAACGAGTGCTGATTTACACCTACATTTATGAAGGCGTACCCAAATGGAGCAGCACCGACGCCGTGATCACCGTCAAAGTGCCGGCGCAGCCTGCTGTTGAAGTGCCGATGGGAAATCAGCAGGATTCAAGAGGATTCTGCGCCATTGCCCTGCTGGAATTTGAAGGGACTGAAATAAAAGTGACCAAACTTGTCACCTTCCACAAGGGACATCGGGAGTGCGATCAGAGCTATCACTGGGGATTGCGCTGGGTCGCGGGGTCGAAGGATTAGCAAAGGAGGGGCAGCGGCAGCCCTCAATGGCGTTAAGTTAAGAGAAAAATGTAGGTCGGGGTGAGCCTGCGAACCCCGACATCATCCGGCAGGTGTCGGGGTTCGCAGGCTCACCCCGACCTACGAAATTGTTAACTTAATGCCATT
>DZCT01000563.1 GCA_022736535.1 Desulfatirhabdium butyrativorans
CGGCCAGGGTTAAAACAGACAAACCCGTTTTACGTTCCCACGCGGAGCGTGGGAACGAGAAAAAAAGACCGCAAAGAGCGCAAAGAAAAGAAAAAGAAAAAATAGGAACTGTGGGGATTCCAATATCTTTGCGGCCCAGTCTAAGAATAGATGCGAGAACCCTATCTCTGTCGGGGGAGAGACATTTTCACCGTGACGGATAATGCAAAAATAAAAGTTCTGGTTGTGGACGACGCGGCATTCATGAGAAAAGCGGTTCCTCAGATGCTGGCGGCTGACCCCGGAATAGAGTTGGCAGGTTCTGCACAAAACGGATTGGAAGCATTGAAAAAAATCCGTATCCTGCAACCCGATGTGGTGACGCTGGATATAGATATGCCGATCATGGACGGACTGACCGCCATCAAGCACATTATGATTAAAGCCCCTGTTCCGATTGTGGTGTTAAGCTCGATGTTTACCGACGGCGCAGTCACCTTTGAAGCCCTGCGGCTCGGCGTGATGGATTTTCTTCCCAAACCTTCGGGAAATGCTCCGGATATTGAAAAAACAAAACAGCATCTGACAGACCGTATCAAAATGGCAAGTTTCATGGAAATCGGAAATGTTCGGAGAGTGCGTCTTCCCAAAAAATGGAGCGCGAAAGAGCGGCTGGAAAATCTCTATCGTTTTTATCCGTTGGAATATCTGATTGTCATCGGCACAACTGTGGCGGGTCCCAATACAGTGATCCGTCTGCTTTCAAGGCTTTCGCCCACGATTCCGGCTGCGGTGATTGTCATGCAGGATATTTCATCCAAAATTCTTTCCGCTTTTGCCGACCAGTTCAACCGACATGTGACATGGCGGATCGAAGCGGCGCGGGACGGCTTGCTTCTGGAGCAGGGAACATGCTATATCAGTTCAAACGAACATGCGCTCCGGGTCCGGCTGAATGAAAAAGGAGATATTTGTCTGAGCATGGGAGAAGATAAGCGATTTGAAAGGACAAATCCGCTGAATCTGCTTTTTTCTTCGGCAGCCGAAATTTTTCATCAGAATACTGTCGGGGTGCTGTTAAGCGGGGTCGGAGACGACGGCGCGGAGGGCTTTGCCGCCATCAAAAAACAGGGCGGCGTGACGCTTGCCAAAGACACCCGATGCTGTGTTTTTCCGAATCTCACAGACAATGCGGTCCGAAAAGGGGTGGTTGACATTATATCAGACGATCATAAACTTGCCGGTATGATAGAATCATTAGTGGCTTCCCAATTAAACGATACAGCCTTATAGGGGCGAAATATTGAAATCCATGAACAGCAGCAAACCCACAATCATCCCCGTTGCAAGCGGAAAGGGCGGCGTGGGCAAAAGCATATTTGCCGCCAATCTCGCCATTGCACTGGCGCAAATGGGACACGCCGCGGTGGTGGCAGACCTTGATCTCGGCGGCTCCAATCTTTATACCTGTCTGGGGATGCAGAACAAATATCCGGGCATCGGCGACTATCTGAGATCAGGAACGCTTCAATTCAGCGATCTGATTGTGCAGACCCCGATTCCGAATCTGAAATTTCTTCCCGGAGACGGCAGAACGCCGTTTACGGCAAATATTTCTTATGAACAGCGGATACGGCTTATTGAGGAAATTAAAAAAATTTCAGCAAGATATATTATCCTTGATCTCGGCGCGGGAACGATGTTCAATATACTGAACTTTTACGGGCTTGCATATAAAGGCATGATGATCACCACCTTTGAAACGCCTTCGATCATGAATTTTATCATGTTTCTGAGGAATTTCATGTTTCGGGTGGTTTCCAACGGGGTCCGGCACAACCGGAAAGTCCTTGACATGCTGATTGCCGCATTTCAGCAGCCCATGACGGTTTCGTCCCGGGAACCGCTGACAGTTCCCAATCTTCTGAAAAAAATAGGGGAAATTGATCCGAATCTTGCCGCGCAGGTCCAAAAGACATGCAGTTATTACCGTCCCCGCATCATTTTCAATATGGGCGATCATCCTGACGAGCTTAACATTCTGAAAAAATTGGATCATGCGCTTACAAGCGGTCTTTCCGTAACTGCGGACTGGTTCGGTTTCATCTTTTTTGACGATGCGGTTCGCCGGTCGGCTAAAAGAAAAGAGATTCTGATGGTCAAATATCCTGAAAGCATTGCCGCCGAAAACATTAAACGTATTGCCGCCCGCGTAGCCGCCAACTGGGACCGTCCGATTCCGAACAGCGCAGAAGGGCTGATGGAAGATACTCGGAAACAGTATAGAAAGAGGTCAGAGGTTCGGGGTTAGAGGTCAGGGGCAGAGGCATTCCCTCTGACCCCTCACCTCGAACCCCGAACCTCAATGGAGGAATATCTTTGAAAGAACCGATCAATCTCCTGATAGTTGATGATTCCAAGCTGATGCGCCGGGTGATTGCAAAAATCTTCGATGCAGACGATCAGATACGGGTGGTGGGGGAAGCCGGCAACGGAAAAGAAGCTTTGGAACTGATCCCCCAGTTGAATCCTGATGTGATCACGATGGATATTAACATGCCGGTAATGGACGGACTCACCGCGCTCAAGCATATCATGATCAAACATCCCAAGCCCGTGGTCATGCTCAGTACGCTGACGCAGGAAGGCGCGGCCGTGACATTTGACTCGCTGAAATACGGCGCGGTGGATTTTATTCACAAGCCTTCCAATCATCAGCCTGAAACGCTGGAAGAACAATGCCATACCGTCATTAAAAAAGTGCTGCTGGCATCCCGCGTTGAAATCGGAGCGATTCGGTATCTCAGGACCGGCAAAACGCAGAAGCCGAATCCGGGTTCATCTTCTTCAAATATCAACTGGATATGTGCAATG
>DZCT01000564.1 GCA_022736535.1 Desulfatirhabdium butyrativorans
AGGCGAGAGACGAGGCCATGAGCCGAAACTTTCTCCCTCGCAGTTTGTAAAATTCTGACCGGTTTCACTATAAACCCTGCTCATAATCGTGTTGTAATTTGATCCGGTGAACCACTGGGGCCAGTTGGGAATGTTCGTCTGAGAACCGATTTGATCAGGTCCCCAGCAGTAATTGGTGGCGCTGACATAATAATTGTTGTTCTTCAAGGCTGCCCCAAGTTCGCCGTAAGTATAAGCGTTGTCATCCGCGAGCCAATGCCCGCCCGTGGAATGATGAATGAAGATGAGCTTCACCGGCGAAGAGGGCGGATTCGGATTGTCGGCTCCGGATGCCGTGCCGACAATTCCCCACAGCATCAGAGCCATAGCCATAGCCGTTGTAAAAATCTTTCGTTTCATGTTGCCTCCTTTTGAGTATAAAACGGTTTTTATTATGAGCAGATCGGATTTTTCCTGATCTGCACGGACTGCAAGATTAAAGCATAACTTCGCCTTCAATCCTATTAAATTAAAATGATTCTTCCGGAGTACCGAACTTAACGGCAGCCAAGCCTGATCCCGGGAACTCTTGTTATATCTCGCTGTTCATTCCCGGCATGTCAATTTCTTTTCTTTTTTTGAGGTGCGAGGTGAGGGCTGAGAGGTCAGAGGTGAAGACGCCCCCCTGACCCCTTACCTCAAACCCCTAATCCTCTCTATCGCTCGCGGGCAGAAAACTTTCTAACAGCCGCAGCAGCGTTACAAGGAAAATTGTATCTTCATTTCGGTAGAAAATAAAGGTACCGTTCCCTTGTCCGTATCGCTTATTTTTTTTGTCCGCAAAAGCGATTTCCCTCAGTCTGTTTTGCTGAATCTGAACATCTGTATCGCCGTAACTGAAAAAAATCGAATCATAGCCCTGCGCTTTCAATCCGGCAACATGGGAACAGCAGCCTGAGGGCAGCATCATCGCTTTCGGTGAAAACCGCCGGAAAAAATCTTGGCTCAGAAAATCGGCGATGCCTGCGTCTCCGCTTCTGAGCATATCTATTTTATTCAAATCTTGAGGAATTTCAAATTTCACCGACACCCTCACCCGACCCGGCGCCTGCTTTGTAAAAGAATTGAGATGCGCCTGACATGCCGGATTTTGTTCAAACAAATCCGCACGCCATCCGATATTGATAAAAGGCACGGCAAAATGACCGTAACCCGCGCTGAGGTCAAGCAGATACGGCATGTCATTTTTATTTTCATTTTTATTTTCAGGGGACAGAGATTGAAAATAGGGAATCAGCAGCAGTCTTACCAATTCCGCATCTGCGAGATTGCGGAAAAAAGGATTTCCCTCCTGCAATTCGGCGCAACGCTTCTGAATCATTGCTTTCAGAGATTCCGGCGTCTGACGCAGCAGAAAGGTTTCTGTCCGACGCTGACGGTCTGCCATGTCCGCAAAGGCCGCGGCAGTCTTGACGCCGCAGGCGGCTGTATCAAAAAAAGGATTATAGCGGGAAAGCGTGTCGCGAATGCGGCGGCGTGTGCGCTCGCGAAACTCAGGATTGTTGCCCAGCGCAACGGCTCTTTCCACATATTCGCCCGCGTCGGACACGATCAGGTCTTCCAAGCCCGCGCCTCTCAGCATGGCGGCGGCAAGACTTCCCCGCATGGTTCTGCTCTCCCGGCATACAATCGGAAGCCCCACCAACAGCGGATCCATCAGCGAACACGCGCCGGCATAGGGAAAACTGTCCAAATAAATATCGCAGAGTTCCATCACCGCATGAACATCGGCGCGGGTCGGCACCCGGTTGAGAATCCGCACGCGTTTGCTGAAATCCACGCCTGCCTGTTCCATCTGCGCCTTGATCCGGGCGATAAAAGGAATGGCAAGGTAGCGTTTGGTCCAGTTCGGATTAAAGGGCATAAGAATCAGATAACTATTCGGAACTTGGCTGAAAATCCATGACCACACATTGGAAAGGTCCGGAAGAATTTTAAAGAAATTAGCGCCGGAAAAATAAACTGTCGCATTTTCCGGAATGCCCAACTGCGTCCGATGAATGCTGATGGTTCTCGGATCCGTATCTTTATGATAGGAATAGTAATTCAGCATTCCGGGAACCCGGTACAACTGCTCGGTGTAATGCTTCTGAGCATTTTCATCCGGCTCATTGAACATGGAGGAAAGATAGTAATCTGTATGAGTGAAACCGGTTGAAACCGGCGAATTTTCCACAATTACATGGATTCTTGCCATGCGGAACATTGCCATGATCGTAATCGGATTCGTGACAGCCGAGGTATTGGTGCCGATCAGCAGCACATCAAGATCATCTGCCCGAATGCGGTCTGCCTTCTGCGGATATGCGCCTTCGGGCAGCAATACAAAATTGTCTGCCCTGCTCCGGCAGTATTCCTCAAGCGGATGATCGGTGCGGCGCAGGGAGTAAAGCGTCAAATGGCACATTTCTTTTGGAATTTTGTCAAAATAAGACAGCAGCAGAAAGATTTCCGTCTGAGGCGTAAAATGTGCGGAAAGAATGCCGATTTTTAATTGGGTTCGGGGTTCGGGGTTCGGGGTTCGGGGCGGCGCGGTTCTGAGCGGAAAAAGATGCGAGAGCGGCGCTTTCTGCTGCAATGCCCAGTATTCCATGATTTCCGCACGCTGGCGGTATGTCCGGCGGAGATTCTTTTCATTAAAATAAAACTGAATGAAATTCGCTTTCTGGACAAACAAATTGCGAACCGCCTCTGCCTGGGGAAAAGTTTCTTCAGATACTGAAGCGCGATGAAACAAATCCACCATGGCTGCGAAAAAATTGGCAAACTGATCTGCTTCTCCGATCCGGCTGAACAGCCCCGGAGAGGA
>DZCT01000090.1 GCA_022736535.1 Desulfatirhabdium butyrativorans
TCCGAAAACGGAATACGGCACTTATGCAGAAAATATGCCGTAAAAAACCGAAAGCGGATCACTATATGTTATTTCCCGTCCGGCAAAGGCTGCACGGCTTTTATTTTTCGGATTTCGGCGATAAGATTCGGGAATGTTTGGAATGTTCCTGAAAGTTCTTCCAAATTGAAGGTCTGTATGTGACTGAGCATTTTCTCTCCCCAATGTCTCAACATCTGACATCCGTATTTCATGCCCTGCGCTTTCACCTGCTCTGCAAAATCGCCCAGCTCGTCAAAAATAAGCGTTTCTCTGATTTCCTCCCACTTGGGAGCCAGTTCATCTTCCAGAGCATGTATCAGTTCGGGAAGCCGGGCAGTCATTTCAGGGCAGCACTCTTTTATGTATGCTGTTTCTGCTGCAATATCTTTTTCAGTATCTTTCGGAGAGTATTTTTTTGCCCTATGAGGCAGATATTTTTTTAACTCGGCAATCAGTTCGGGTTTTCCGAAAGGTTTTCGGATATAGCCTTCACACAGACCTTTCAGCTTATCTTCAGTCTCTTTCATCGCAGAGGCGCTCAGGACAATCACCGGTATCTGTTTTAATTTGTCATTGTTTTTAATGATTACAGCGAGTTCATAACCGTCTTTGCCCGGCATTTTCATATCTGTCAGAATCATATCCGGAAGACATGCAGGTTTCTGCAAATCTTCCGATACTTCGCTGAGACGGGCGCCCAGCACCGCCAGCGCCTCATCGCCGTTTTCCGCTTCAATGATGGAAAAAGGCGCATCCTCCAAATAGGCTTTCAGCAGTTCTCTGTTGGAGGCAACATCATCCACAAGCAGAACCGATGCCGGCTCAAATTCAACATCAGTTTCCTCCTGCGGCAAAGGCGTCCTTTCAGCAGGCGATGTATAGGATAAACTCGAGACCGTTTCCACGCCGTGAAGCGCAACCTTAAACATGCTGCCTTTTCCGACCTCGCTTTCCACTGAGACTTCGCCGTTCATCAGTTCGGCAAGCTTTCGGGTGATGGTCAGTCCGAGACCGGTTCCGCCGTACTGTCTGCTGATCTGACCGTTCTGCTGACAGAAACTTTCAAAAATTTTCTCCCGGTAATCATCAGGAATGCCGATGCCCGTATCCCGGACTTCGATGATGAGGGTGAGGGGTTCGGGGTTCGAGGTTCGGGGTTCAAGGCGAGGGGACTGACCTCTGACCTCTGACCTCTGACCTCTCACCCTCACCTCCACATACCCCCGATGGGTAAATTTTATCGCATTTCCCACCAGATTGATCAATATCTGACGTATCCGCAGTTCGTCAAGAATCAGCATGTCGGGAATGTCTTCGCTGACCGAAGTTTTGAAATATAAGCCTTTTTCCCGAAATTTATGCGAAAATAACTGATTTATTTCATTTAATATATCTCTGAAATTCATGGGTTCGGAACATATTTCAAGTTTCCCGGCTTCAACCTTTGAAAGGTCAAGAATATCATCTATTAATGCGGTTAATACTTTTCCGGCGGATCGGATGTTCTGCAAGCGGTGGCGGTGGACCGGGTTTTCTGTTTCTTTCAATAATATCTCGCTGAAACCGAGAATCGCATTCATGGGCGTTCTGATTTCATGGCTCACATTGGCAAGAAATTCGCTTTTTGCCTTATTTGCCTGTTCTGCAATATTCCGGGCATGGTTCAGTTCCGCTGCCTGCTGCTGCAACCGGCTGTTCTGTTCCTTTATTTTCAGATGGGTCTGCACCCGTGCAAGCACTTCTTCACGCTGAAAGGGTTTGGTGACATAATCTGCGCCCCCTGCCGTAAAGCCCTTGACTTTATTCTCCACATCTGCCAGCACCGTAATAAAAATAACCGGAATTTCTTTTGTTTTTTCATCGTTTTTCAGACGCCGGCAGATTTCAAATCCGTTGACTTCCGGCATGACCACATCTAAAAGAATCAGATCGGGCGGATTCGGCGAAGCCACGACTTCGAGTGCTTTTTTTCCGGTAGAGGCAACTTTGATGTGATAGTCTGTTTTCAGAAAACCCGACAGAATCTGAATGTTGATGGACATATCATCCACAATCAGCACCGTGTATTGTTTTCCGTCATTGTTCATCATTTTCCTCCTATAAGAACAGGAACACGAATGCACGAAAGTTATTAAAAACACGAAACATCATGTTAATCTTTTTACGAGTTACGCAGTTGATATCGTTCCTGCGCTCCGGGTCCGGAGTGCTAAAATGAAATTTTAGCATTTTTACTGTGCTAAAATTCGCTGCGCTCCGCTTTTATAAGATGACGCACTCCGGATCCGCGTCCGGAGTGCTGAAATGAAATTTTAGCATTTTTACACTGTGCTAAAATTCACTCCGGATCCGGGTCCGGAGTGCTGAAATGAAATTTTAGCATTTTTACACTGTGCTGAAATTCGCTACGCTCCGCTTTTATAAGATGACGCACTCCGGACAGTCCGGACGTTCCCACGCGGAGCGTCAATGCCGTTAAGGATGATGTCGGGGTTCGCAGGCTCACCCCGACCTACGAAATTGTCAACTTGACGGCATTGAAGCGGAGCGTGGGAACGAGAAATGCGAACCATCATGTTAATCTTTTAATCCTTATAATCAAGGTCACCTTTTATCTCTTTGAAAAATTCCGGGTATAATTTTTGGGCGCATGTCGGGCATAAACCGTGAGAAAATTCCGCATGAGTATGTTCCCGAATATATTCTTCCAATCTCACCCATGAATTCTGATTTTCCGGGTCCGCATCGGTTTTCCGAATTTTTTTGCAATGGGAACAGATTGAAAGAAATCCTCTCAATGTCCGAATTTCGTTTAATGCCTGCTGAAGTTCTTTATTTATCTGTTTTAAGCTGTCATTGGAATGCTTGAGCGCGAGCTGTGTTTTTATCCGGGCTTTGACAATTCCGGGATGAAACGGTTTTGAAATATAATCTGCCGCGCCCAGTTCCAGTCCCAATGTCTCATCTTCAGGTTCAGCCTTTGCCGTGATAAAAATGACAGGGATGTCCTTTGTCGCCGCGTTATTTTTGAGTCTTCTGCATACTTCAAATCCGTCGGTTTCCGGCATCATAATATCTAACAGAACAAGATCGGGCGGATTTTCAGACGCTGCGATTTCAAGTGCTTTTTTTCCGCTCGTGGCAATCCTGACATGATAATCTGTTTTCAGAAAACCGGAAAGCACCTGAAGATTGATGGGCATATCGTCCACTATCAGCACGTGGTATTTCTTTTCGTCATTTTTATTCATCATTTTCTCCGACGGACAAAGGCAGGTTCATTTCCTTTCCCATATCAGAGAGCAGCGATAAAGCCCCCTCATAGTCAAAGCTTTCAATGGATGTCGCAAGCTGTATGACCTGCCTGCGATATCGGGACCCGCTCAGACAGTTGCCGATGTCATTCAGCAGTTCTTCATCCACCAGTTCGTTATCCTGAAGCAGCGCCGAGAGTTTGAACAGCAGCGGAAATACTTTTTCCACATCCGGCTCCGCATCGCTTTCCGGAGTCATATCCTGAGCAGATGCTTCTTTTTTCAGAAGCGCCACAGACTCAAAAACCTGACAGGCAGATGATTCAAAATTTTCCATCAGTCCTTTGAAATTATCTGAAGCGCAGCATTTCAAAGCCTGCTCGAACTGTTCGGAAGCCGAATAAAGCGATGTCGCGCCGAGATTGCCTGCCACGCCTTTCAAATTATGCACGAGACGCTGACAGGCTTCTATATCGCCCCGGTCCAAAATATCCCGCATTTTTTCTGTCACATCGGCAAACTGTTCTCCGAACTGAATCAGCAGTTTTTTGAGCCTATTTTTATTGCCGGCGACATTTTCCAGAGCTGTCCGAATATTAATACCGGGCAGATCATCCGGCAAGTCCCCGTTATGTTCGGCTTCGTCTGCCTGCCGATAGCGGACCGGCGCGTCTCTCAGACCGGGCTTTATCCATTTTACAAGCGCAGCAAAGAGTTTTTCCGGTTTGATGGGTTTGGGAAGATGGTCATCCATGCCGCTTTCCAAAAATCTTTCCCTGTCCCCGGACAGCGCGTGCGCGGTCATGGCGATGATGGGGACGGAGGAAGGGTTCGGGGTTCGAGGTTCGAGGTTCGGGGTGTCACCTCTGACCTCTGACCCCGCACCCCGCACCCCTCCCCTAATCCGCCGTGTGGCTTCAATGCCGTCCATTTCCGGCATCTGAATATCCATCAGAATCAGATCAAAATCACGGTCTTTCAAAATTTCAAGGCATTCTCTGCCGTTGCCGGCGATGGTCACGCGCAGCCCCGCGCTTTCCAGCAATTCTGCGGCAACCTGCTGATTGATTTTATTGTCTTCAACCAGCAGCACGGACGCGCCTCTGACGGCTTTCAGTTCTTCGCTGGCAGTTGTCACTTCCGGAACCGGCATACGTGCAGGACCGGGGACGCTCTGCCCCAGCCCTTCCATAATGGTGTCAAACAGCACCGAAGGATTCACCGGCTTGATGAGAAATGCGTCAACCCCTGCGCTTTTGGCGGTCTGAATCACTTCTTCCCTTCCGTAAGCTGTGACCATCAGAATAAAAGGCAGGCGCGACAGGCGGTCATTTATTTTGATTCTTTTGGTGGCTTCGATGCCGTCCATGCCCGGCATTTTCCAGTCCATGAGAACCAGCTCGAAAGGATCGGATTCCGGCGCATTTTCCAATTCCGAAACGGCTTTTTCACCTGATGCAACTGTTGTGACCCTGAATGTGAAGCTTTCCAGCAATTCCTTCAAAATTCTGCATGAGGCCGTATTGTCGTCCGCCACCAGCACCCGCATTCCCCGAAGGTCTGTTTTGGGCATCAGACATCTTTCTTCCTGTGAAGGCTGTCGTCCGAAAATCGCTGTAAAGGAAAAGATGCTTCCTTTGCCCGGTTCGCTGGACACCGAAATTTCGCCGCCCATCATCTCGGCAATATGCTTGCATATCACAAGTCCCAGACCGGTGCCGCCGTATTTGCGGGTAATGGAACCGTCTGCCTGCGTGAAAGACTGAAAAAGCTTTTCAAGATGCGTCCGGGAAATACCGATGCCTGTGTCCCGGACAGAAAAGCGGAGTATGACTTTATCCGGGCTGTCCCCTGTGAAGTCCGAAATTTTTTCCGTTTTCACGATGACTTCGCCCCGTTCTGTAAATTTTATCGCATTGTCCGTAAGATTGATGAGAATCTGTCCGAGCCGCATGGGATCGCCGATCAGAAAAAAAGGCACGTCTTCGGCGGTTCTGAAGAGCAGTTCCAGCCCTTTTTCCTCCGCTCTGAGACTGACCAGATTGGAAAGATTTTCCAGAACATCTTCCAGATTGAATCTGACATTCTCCATGTCCAATTTTCCGGCTTCGATCTTGGAAAAATCAAGCACATCGTTGATGATGCCGAGCAGCACATAGGAAGAACTCTGAATTTTGCTCAGATAGTCGTACTGGCGGGAAGTCAGACGGGTCTGCAATGCCAGATGGCTCAGACCGATGACAGCATTCAGCGGGGTTCGGATTTCATGGCTCATGTTGGCAAGAAATTCGGCTTTTATCCGGTTTGCCTGCTCGGCTTCTTCCTTTGCTTTTTCCAACGCGCGCTGGGTTTCCTGAAGACAGGAGTTTTTTTCTTCCAGATTTTTCTGCATTCTGCGCAAAGCCAGATGCGTTTCAACCCGCGCCAGCACTTCTTCTGCCTGAAAAGGTTTGGTAATATAGTCAACGCCGCCCACAGAAAAGGCTTTAACTTTGTCAACCACTTCATTCAGCGCGCTGATGAAAATAACCGGAATATCATGAGTGTTTTCATTCCGTTTCAACTGTCTGCACACTTCGTATCCGTCGGGTTCCGGCATCAGAATATCCAATAAAATCAGATCAGGATAAAGACTGAGCGCGGAGGACAGCACCATCCGCCCCTCACGCAGGGGACGGACCCTGTAGCCGCGTGATTTCAGTATTCCGGCTAACAGACGCAGATTTGCCGGATTGTCGTCAACAATCAGGATGCTTGATTCTGATTTGTCGGTCTGAGGTCGGATCATACCCCTTGTTTACCTCCTACAAAGATTTCACCCGTAAACGGGCAGCGTTTTTTTTCCACAACAGGTAGGGTGGGCAGCTTGCTGCCCACCGCCGGTATAGCAGCAACACAGCGTGGGCAACGGAGTTGCCCACCCTACTTCTGTGTCCTCTGTGGGAAACAAATTGCGGGAAATTTTTCCCGGCAGAGGACACATATCTGTCGGAACCCTGTCAACAGTCCGGCGGACTGCCCCTACATGCTTGTATTTTTTCTAATTAAATCCAAAATCTTCCCGTATTCAAATTCATCCGCCATCACTGTCAGCAATTCTGACAATACCGGGTTATATGAACGAATTTCCTCAATCAGACATTCGATCATCTCCATGTCTGCCCGCAAGGCTGCTTCTTTCAGTTCGGTCAGCAGTTCGGGCGGCACTGTCGAAAGATCAGGCAGGGGGCAGGTTGCAGGGGACGGATTGCAGGGATCTGCCCCGTTTTTTCCTCCATTATTCCTGCGCGCTGTCTCTTCTTCATAGATGTAACGCACGCCGATATGTTTCTGCATCAAATCGAAAATATCGGATTCACGGAAGGGCTTCCGCAAAAAATCATCGCAGCCCGCAGACAGAACCAGATTCCGTTCTTCTTCAAAGGTGCTTGCCGTCACCGCAACCACCGCGGTTGCCTGACCTTTTGCGGTCTGTTTTATTTTTTTTACCGCTTCATAACCGTTCATCACCGGCATCCGCATATCCATCCAGATCAGATGCGGCTCCCATTTTTCCCATATTTCATAAGCCTCTTTGCCGTTTTCCGCTTCCCGGAGTTCAAAACCGTAAGGATTCAGAAGTTTAATCAGAAAGCGGCGGTTGTCCCAGCGGTCGTCAACAATCAGAATCCGATACCGAGGCTGATCCGGTGCCAGGGCGATGATCCGGCGGGTCGGCTGCGGGACATAAATTTCAACTTCATCTGCCGCATCTGCCTGAATATGAAACCTGAATACCGAACCCCGCCCCTCTTCACTGCTGACCGTCATTTCGCCGCCCATGAGCTGCACAAATTTTCTGCTGATGCTCAGTCCCAGCCCTGTGCCTTCCTGAGACTGACGACCGGTACGGGTTTGCACAAACGCTTGAAAAAGATGCGTCAGTTCCTCGGATGAAACCCCGGGACCCGTGTCTTCCACTTCAAAGCATAAGCGATACGTCCTGTCATCTCTCGGCTCTCGGCTCTCGGCTGTCAATTGTCTGCTGTCGGCAGCCTCAGGTTCGCCCCTCACCCCTGACCCCTCACCCCTCACCCTCAAAACCACCCCGCCTTCTTCTGTGAATTTGATTGCGTTGTTGAGCAGATTCATCAGTATCTGACGCAGGCGGACCTCATCGCTGTGAATATATCGGGGAAGATCCGGCGTGCGTTCAAATAACATCTGCAAATTTTTGTCTTCAGCCCTCAGACGGAACATATCTTCCAGATCATCTAAGAGACCGTGCAGGTCAAAATTCTTTTTGTTCAGGTGCATCTGTCCGGCTTCAATCTTGGACATATCCAGCACCTGATTGATGAGCGTGAGCAGATGTTCGCCGCTGCGCCGGATAATGCGGAGGTTTTCCTGCTGATCTTTGTCAAGATCGGCGCTGCGCGACATCAACTGGGAAAATCCGAGAATGGCATTCATGGGCGTGCGAAGTTCATGGCTCATATTTGCCAGAAATTCGCTTTTGGCGCGGTTGGCAGCTTCCGCGGCTTCTTTTGAGGCTTTTATTTCCAGCATTGCCTCTTGCAGTTCGGATGTGCGCGCCGCGACCATACTCTCTAAATGATCCCGGTGACGTTTCAGTTCTGCTTCCGTCAAACGCAGATTTGAAAGCGTTTCATCAAATCCTTGCAGCAACTGGTTGGTGGTATGCACCAGCATTCCCATTTCATCATCTCTGTGTCTGGGCGGAAATTCAATCAGTCTTTCCGAAGGCTTGGAAATATCCACCGATGCGACCTGTCTGGCAATTTTGAGCAGCGGGCGTGTCAGCATGTAATAAAAAGCCAGCATGAGAATGCAGACAAGAATACCGTTTCGGATCAGACCGCTGATGAGGATAAATCCGGAGCGGTATATAAAATTCCACGCAATCAGATTATTGTCAACCCAAACCTCGATTTTGCCTATGGGGCGTTTGTCAGAACCGTAATAAACCGGAACTTCATATTTTTTTTCCGTCCCGAACAATATGTTTATCAGCCATTTCATAGACCCTTTTGCCGCCGGGCGTTCTTTGCGGGCAAAGATTTTTCCGAATTCGTCTGTAATCTGCGCCGCACGGATGGGACGGTACTCGAAAAAACCGTTGACAACAGTTTCCGCCATTGAGCTGTCCACCATATAAAGAAACTGGGCTGCGGATTCCCTGAGCATTCCGATGACCTGATAAACAGTTGTATCCACTTGTTTTCTTTCTTTAAAAAGATCATATCCGATCTGCACCGCGCTCAGACTCATGCCGAGTAACAACGCGGCTAAAACGGAAATTTTTGCCTGCCGGAATGACAGGCGCCGTGAATGTCTGATTTCCATTTTTTTCATTTAAAATAAGGAGTTATGCAGTTAAAATCCGAGCCGGGAGCATAAGCTGCCGGACATCCTTAATCTCTGAGGCGCTTTAAAAAAATCTACGAGTTACGCAGTTGGAAATTGTTTAACCGCAAAGGACGCGGAGTAAAACGCAAAGCCCGCAGAGATATATTTCAGAACTTTGCGCCCTCCGCGTTCTCCTCCGCGTCCTTTGCGGTTAAATAAAAGCGGTTCATTTTTCCGATGCGGACAATTCCAACCGCGTAAGTTCTAAAATCAAAGCAATTATAAATAAAAAGTGATAAAAAGCAAATGATATTCAGACAAGATGCAATTTGAAAATCAAATCAGACCTGAATTTTTTCAATTTTCAATTTTCAATCTTTTGTGCTAATATTCTCTCAAGCTTGAAACTCTGTGTTCCAAAAACCATAAGGGTTTTGAAAACGCTTAGGGTTTCGGGACGTTAATTGAACCGGCTGTGTAACTTCTGACAAGGAGAATTTTTTATGACTGTTTTTATAAAATCATTTGCGGCGGCATTCTCGCTGCTGCTGATTTTCCCGTCCCTTATGATGGCATCGGATACCATCGAATGGATTATTGTTGACTATCCGCCGATATACATCAACGAGGGACCCGACAAAGGAGAGGGGATTCTGAATAAAATAACAGAACTGGCGATCAAGCATCTCCCCGAATATCAGCATAAGATCAGTGTGGCAAATATCAACCGGACCATGCTTGATTTTGAACAGAAAAAATGCGTCTGCACGATGGGAATGATCAAAACCGATGAACGGGAAAAAGCCGCTTATTTTTCGACAGTTCCGAGTACGCTTCTTTCAAAAAACAAAATCATTGTCAGGAAAGAGGACCGCGGGCTTTTCGGAGATTCCGACACTGTATCTTTGGAAGCACTGATACAGAACAAATCCTTACGTCTGGGACTGACGAGCAACATTTCTCACGGCAAGGAAGCTGATGCCATTATTGACAAATACAAATCGCAGGCAAATATCTTTTATCGGAAAGGAACGAGCGTACTGGAAGGACTGATTCAAATGCTGCTGATGAAGCGGATAGATTATCTCATAACGCTTCCGTGGATGGCGGAATATCTGCTCAAACCCGAAGAACGGGAACTGCTTTCCTTTCTTGCGATAAAAGAATGTCCTGAAATCATTATCTATCATTCTTTATGCGCCAAAACCGAATGGGGACAGAATGTCATCAAAAAAATTGACGCGTTTCTGCTGAAAGAAAGAGCGACTCCCCTGTATCGTTCATACATGGAAAAATGGATGCCCAAAGACACGCTGGCGGATTTCCGGCTTATGTATGATACTGAATTTTTAAATATTAAAAAGTGAATCTTCCTTGCGCCCTCAGCGAGAGACAAAATTTCTTGCAAAGACCGCAAAGTACGCAAAGAAATGTAAGGTGGGCAGCTTGCTGCCCACCCTACTGCTGCTGTCACCCTGCTTACTTCTGGGCTGTCACCCTGAACGCAGTGAAGGGTCTCCGTGCGGAACGGGTGAGATTCTTCGCTCCGCTCAGAATGACACAGTTTAAGTTCAGAATGACACCTCCTTTTGCTTTTCTTTGCGCCCTTGGCGGTCTTTGCGAGAGACAAAGTTTCTCGCAAAGGCGCAAAGAACGCAAAGAAATGTAGGGTGGGCAGCTTGCTGCCCACCCTACCTCACCCTTTGCGAGACATCAGCCTCTTATCTTGCACTGTTCCCGCCGACTCAGCGCGCCGCAGATCAGCGCGGCAACCGGCACAATTCCCACGCCGATCCATGTCAGCGTTGTCCACGTCCATGTCACATAAGGCTTGATGCTGAGAATTATCAGCGCGACAGCCGCGAGAGAAGACGCCATGCAACTGATGCAACTGCAAGTCAGACTTGCCGCATCGCTGATCTTAAAAAGCCGTTTCTCCAAAAAACGCATCAGCGCGGGCAGCAGCATCAGCGTTGAAACGCCGCTGACCAAAAGAATCACCGCGAGCAAAATTCCCACCGTTTTGTAGGGAACTAAGGGCGCGAGCAGCAAAGGCAGAAATCCTGCGGCAATGACAATGATGTTGCGGGTGATGGCGCGGGCAGGCTCGCCGAACACAAAAGGAATCGCCTTTTTCCAAGAATTGTATTCGGGATACATTGACCGGGAGCGTGCCAGAAAATGAATGGCAAAATCAACCGCAAGCCCCAGGGTCAGACTGCTCAACACCGCCACCGGCATGTCGTAATCCTTGCCCGAAATGCCGACCGCGCCGTAAATCAGGGCAATGGTGAGGGTGAGCGGAATCATGCTCAGAAGCCCCCAGAACGCGGAGCGGAACAGTATCGTCATCAGCAGAAATACCACCAGAAAACTGCCCGCAAATGACTGCAACATGCCGCTGACCATTTTATCCTGCCAGATCACATTGATGTAAGTCAGACCGAACCATTCGGCTTTCAGCGACAGGGGCGGCGGATTCTCGCGGGTAAAGTCCTCAACCGCATCCACCACTTTCTGCATTTTATTGTTGTCGCCGCTTTTAAGCTGCACCCACATACTTGAGGCGCGATAATCCGTTGTGACAAAATGCCAGAGGTCCTGGGGACGGTGGCTGTTCTGAAACTGAATGAGACATTCAGCGACCATGCGCCGGTCTTCCGGAATGCGGTAGTCTTCTGCTTTGCCGGAGAGCAAATCCCGATGAACAGTCCGCACCACATCCGCCAGCGAATTGGACTTGCCCGCAATGCCCGTGTCTCTCATGACTTTATCCAAAGCAATGAGATAATTCAGTGCAGCCGGGTCTTTGAAAATTTCGTCTTTCTGCCGCTGCTGATCCACAAACAGCGCAGCCTCGTCCCACGCAAAAGCCGCCTCGCCGGATGCGGTCTGCGCTTTGTCTCTCGCCGATTTTTCAAGCGAGTCAAAAAAGCTGTTTTTGCTCTTTGCGGTGCTTGTTTTTGCCGTTTTTGCCAATTCGCCGAAGACTGCCGCAGCCGATTCGGGAAAATCCTGAAGCAATTCTTTTCCGCGCTGTTCTGCCGCGTCTGCCAGCGCAGAAGCCGCGGCTTCGGTATTCCACGCTTCTTCCGCCGCGGAAAGCGTGAGATACGCCATATACGTTCCGGCAAAATGCTTGTTCAGTTCGGCGTCCGCAATGCGGATGGGATGAGATTTGCCGAACCATTTGACCGGGTTGTCGTTGATATTGATATGGCTGATGCCGTAAGCCGCAACCGCGGTGAGAATGCCGGATAAAGTCAGAATAAAGACAGCACGGTTGTAGGAAAATTTTCCGAACCAGCCTAAGAATTTGTCAATCGCGCCGGCATCGGTTTCGCCTTTTTCGTGATCGTGGACGGCGCCGAAATTTTCCAGCGTCTTATCGGGAATAAACATCACATAAGCCGGTATGAACGTAATCGTCAGCACCCATGCCGCCATAATGCCGAGTCCCACAAACACGCCGAAGACCTGAACCGGCGGAATCGGCGTCATGGCAAGAGAGGCAAATCCGGCAACCGAGGTCAGCGAGGTGTAAAGCATGGGCATAAAAAGCTCGTCAATAACGGTTTCAACGGTCTTGACCTTGTCTTTTGTTTTCTGGTACCGGTCAAAAAATTCGCTGATGATGTGAATCGAATCCAGCACCGCGATGGGCATGATGAAAATGGGAATCATGCTGCTCATAATGTGAATGGGATAGCCTGCGATAATCAGAGAACCCATGGTGAAAATCACTGAAAGCAGCGCGACAATCAGGGGCGAGAGAATCAGAACAAGCTTGTGGAAAAAGAAGAGCATGAGAAGAAAAATGACAATCATCGCCGCCGGCGCGGAAATCGCCATCTGAATGAACATTTCAACGCCGAAAGTGTCTTCCGCGACCGGCAGACCGGTGATGTAAAATTTGTCATCGCTTTTGGGAAACTTGGCGATTTTCTTATTTAACTCAGAGTAAACCCGATAGCTCATGTCTTTGCTTGTCAGCGGCAGATACAGACACACGGCTCTGCCCGGTTTGTCTCCCGCAGTGGAGATGAGCGTATCCCGCAGAAAAGGAACCCGCAGGGCTTTGTCACGGATTTCAGTGGCTTTTTCCTGCGTTTCGGGCGGCTGCCGCATCAGCCATTCAAATTTGATCATGCCTTCGCCGGGTTCGATATTGTCCACTTCAGACGGCGCAATCAGGTCAATTTCCACAACGCCGACCTGTTTGCCTTTTTCCGTCCATTTCAGGGTTTTGGCAAATTGGGTGAGTTCATAGACCCGTTTGAGCGAATCCGGATTGAAAACGCCTTCGGGATGCGTGTCGTTGACAATGCCCACCACCACCATGTCATTCAAATCGAATTTCTCTTTCATTTCATGGTGAAACACGCGGACATGCTCATTTTTGCCGAGCATGTTTTCCGGATCCGTATCCACCTGAATGGGATTCAGGAATGAGAAGGTTTCGGGAAACACCGAAGGCAAAGCCGCGGCAAGGGCAATGACAAGCATCGCCGCGCAGATTCCGAAAGTGATTTTTTTGTGATGGTGAATTGAAAGTTCTGTAATCCAAATACTGACTTTCATTCTTTCTGCTCCTTTCTGTTTTGCAGAACTCATCCGAGATGATCGGAAATAGGAGTTATGCAGTTGATGAAAAAATATATCGCTCTAATATTTTAAATTTATTATATATTTTCGGAAATAAGCGGCTGCGTCTCTCGCGTCTATTCTTAGCCGGGCTGCAAAGACCGCAAAGCTGTCGGAATGTCATTTCGGGCGTCCGGAATGTCATTTCGAGCGCAGC
>DZCT01000565.1 GCA_022736535.1 Desulfatirhabdium butyrativorans
GTAATTTATGAAAATAATGCGAAAAAATTCCGGTTTTACCATGGTGGAGTTATTTATCACAATGGCGGTGATGGGGATTTTGGCAGCCATTGCCATCCCGCAGTTGATGGTCATCATTCCGAATTACGAGCTGAGAAGCGTGAGTCGGGATATGTTTTCCCATTTACAGTTTGCCAAACTTACTGCCGTAAAAAGAAACGAGAATTGTGCGATCACTTTTACCAAAGGCGGCGGTGATGCGATCAGCGGTTATACGGTTTATATAGATTTAAACAAAAATTACACACCTGATGCAGACGAAGAAGTTATCACATCTGTTGACTGGAGAGAAAAAAACAGAAGTAATGTGATATGCAAAGAGGTGACCTTTAATAAGAATGATGACAATCTGCCGACCGTTGTATTTCCGCCCATCGGAATTCCAAAGGATCCGGGCGGCAACGGGAACGGAACAGTTTCTCTTTCCAATAAAAACGGACTGCAAACCGATGTTCTGGTAAGCAGAGCAGGGAATGTCAGAATTAAAAAAGTCAAGTGACAAAAAAATAGGATGGCAGCCATGCTGAGAACAAATAAAGGATTTACCTTACTCGAACTTTTAATGGTGATGATTGTATCTTCGATTATCTTGTCGGGCGTCATTTCCACCTATATGGTACAGCAGAAAGCCTATCTTCTTCAGGAAGAACTGACCGCTGTTCAGCAAAACCTGAGAGCCGGTATATATATGCTGGAAAGGGAAATTCGGATGGTGGGCTTTGATGCAGAAGGCGTAGTAACTGGATTCAAAGATAAAACAGAAGGCATAGAAGGCACAACAAGCAAGTCCATTGAATTCACAAAACAGGAAATAGTAGAGGAAGACGGAGAGAAAAAATTTTCTGAAATGTTTATCGGATACTACTTATTTGACTCCCTCGGAGACGGCGATAAGGAACTGGCAAGAAGGCATTACCCAACCGATGATCCGACCCCGGACACCGACAGACAGCCTGTAGCTGAAAATATCGAAGTGCTTGATTTTATTTACTTAGATGCGAACGATAATGATGCAGATATTGACGGCAATGAAGAGTTGGATGCAAGTGAGATGAATGTCGTCAGACGAATTGAAGTGACAATGATCGGCAAAACAGAGAGAGCAGACCTTGATTATGTTGACAGTACGGTTTACCGGAACAGGTTTGGAAAGGTCATTTTAACATCACAGCATGACCATTATCGCCGCAGGATGATAAGCGCAAATATCGAATGCCGAAATCTTCTGTTTTAGGAAAAAAGCAATGAAACCGAATCGAAAATATAATCAAAACAATGCGGGCGATTGCCGGGACACAGATCAGAAAAGACAGCAGGGTTTTACGCTTGTGGAAACGCTGATCGCCTTTTTTATTCTGGCAGTCGGTCTTTTGGCAATGGCAGACATGCAGCTTACCGCCATGAATGTGAACACCTCTGCCCGGCGCATGACAGAAGGAACTTCTATTGCAAAAAGCAAGCTTGAAGGCCTTATGTCGCTTACTCCGGCTGATCCTGCCCTGTCTGAAGGCTCGCACGAGGAAACCCCGCCTGCGCCTTTCTCTTCTTTGAAATGGATTGTGAAAGACAGCCCCGGAGGCGTCCCGAATATCAAATTGATAACCGTAACGCTTGAATGGCAGGAAAGAACAAAAAAAGAAGTCATCCTTCGCTGTGTGAAGGCGGCTGTACTCTGAAAGATACTGATCCGTTTTTGTTTTTTTGCCGCAGACGCACACAGACAGACACAGACAGGTATCTGAAAACGGAATGCGGCACTTATGCAGAAAATATGCCGTAAAAAATCAAAATCGGATTATTATATCTTGATAAAACCTGTCATAAAGCTTTTCTTTGCGCCCTTTGCGGTCTTTGCGAGAAATTATTCTTGGGAGGAAAATGAAATGAAAAAGAATCATCTTCTGAAAAATGAGGAAGGTTTTGTTTTAGTGGTGTCGCTGATTATGCTCGCATTGCTGTCATTGCTGGGCGTTGCTGCGACCAACACCTCAACACTTGAAATAAAAATTGCCGACAACAACCGGCGTTACACCCAGAATTTTTATATGGCTGAGTCTGCCATCAGAGAAGCGCTTCAGAGAATAACCAACAATGACGGCGCGGACAATAGGGCTGATACCGGCATCCAAGCGACAACAAGCAGTTGGGTTATGAGCGACGCTCCATTAAAAGCATTTCTTGAAATTGAGTATGATGAGGAGGAGGAAGACACGACCCCCTGGCCTTCCAAACCCGTCAATGCTGAAAAAATAAAAAACTGGCTTCTGGAGAAAACAAACACAGTGCCTGCTGTGACAAACGATCCGGACATTCCTGATAATGAGAAGCCCATCCGTTTTGCGGCAATCGGACCCATTGCCGGCGCAACCGGCGGCGGCGGGGGGCGGGCGCTCGGACGTCCGACAAGACCGGGCGCATCCTCGCAGGTGTTTATTGTTTACGGCGTGTATAACAAAACTGACGAGCCGAACAGAGGGCAGGTCATTCTGGATGCGGGTTACAGGCTTGTTCAGAACATAGGTCCCTAACAATGAGAAGCCCATCCGTTTTGGATGAAAAGAAACTGAGTTTTTTTAAAAAACTCAGTTTCTTCTTCTTTTAACAAATCCCGATTCACGATTGGAGGATATTTCCGATGGAAAATAAAATATTCAGCAAACAGATTGTTCTTTTGATGGTAATTGTTTGTTTCCTGCTTAACCCTTTTATATCCGCATGGGCGCAGACCAGCACGACTGACACGATTGTCAGCACGACTGACACGACCACCAGCACGACTGACACGACCACCAGCACGACTGAC
>DZCT01000091.1 GCA_022736535.1 Desulfatirhabdium butyrativorans
CTTTGCGAGAGACTGAAAAATTCAGCCGCTCTGTCAGTTTTCAACAGAGATTCGGCATTACTGCGGCGGCGGTCAGTCTATGGCATCCGAGACCTCAAAACCGGCGTCTTCAAGCGACTGTTTGATGATCTCCGTCTGACAGGGAAACAGCCTGAAATAATATATTCTTTTGCTTAACGCCTGCCCGCTTAATCCCACATTTATAATATCGCCCCCGTGATCCTGAATCATCTGCAATACTTTTTTAAACGCCTCCGGTTCTTCTCCGATAACCACCTCGATTCTTGAACTTTCCGTCAGAATGCCCATCATGTCAATGAAGGTTCTCAGCATGTCGGTTTCAGTGATAATGCCGAGCAGTTTTTTGTTCTTCACAACCGGCATCCCGCTGATTTTATGGGTGTAGATAAGCTTGGCTGCCGTCTCGATGCTGTCTTCGGGATTTACGGTCACAGGTTCTTCTATAATCAGGTCTTTCAGCGTCACATCTCCGAACAGAGAGGGAATCAGTCCCAGCTTCAGGTCTGCCAATGTGACAAACCCTTCAAGTTCGCCCTGTTCCGAGACAACCGGAAGATGGCGGATGGAATTGTCTTTCATCAACTGAATCGCCTCTTCGATGGAGGCATTTTTCGTGATGGTGATGGGATCGGAAATCATCATGGATTTGACTTTCATGGCGTGTTCCTCCGTGAAACAGGTTGATAACTGCAAAGCGGCTCTTCTGCCAAAAAGTCGCCGGTTGCCTCATAAGCTCTTGCCCTGCACCCGCCGCAGACCCTTTTAAATTCGCAGTCACCGCATTTTCCCTTCAAATTCTCGAAATTGCGTAAAGACAGAAATACTTCCGAACGATGCCAGACTTGAGCAAAAGAGGTTTTGGTAATATCGCCGCAGTTGACATCAAGGAATCCGCAGGGCTGCACAATGCCTCTGTGGGAGATAAAGCAAAAACCCGTACCTCCGAGACATCCGCGAGTCACCGCGTCAAGCCCGTGTGTCTGAAAAGTGACGGATTTTCCTTCGGCTTTTGCCCGCTGCCGGAGGATGCGGTAGTAATGCGGCGCGCAGGTGGCTTTCAACTGCAAGGGCGTTTTGTCTCTCTGGTCGTAAAACCAGTTCAGGGTCTGCTCGTACTGCTCCGCGCTGATTTCCTGATCGAGCATATATTTTCCGCGCCCGGTCGGAACGAGCAGAAAAATGTGATGTGCGACCGCGCCCAGACGGACCGCCAATTCCTGAATTTTGGGTATCTGCTCAAGATTTGCCTTGCTGATGGTGGTGTTGATCTGAAACTCGATTCCGGCGGCTTTGGCAAACCGGAGACCCCGAAGCGCGCCCTCAAACGCGCCCTCAACGCCTCGGAATGCGTCGTGAATTTCTTTTGTCGAGCCGTCCAAACTGATGCTGATTCGCCTGATGCCGGCGTCCGCCATTTTTTCGGCATAAGTTTCTGTGATAAGCGTGCCGTTGGGCGCCATCACCATGCGAAGCCCTTTGGCTGTGCCGTAAGATGCGATGTCAAATATATCGGGACGCAACAGGGGTTCGCCGCCCGTAAGAATGACGATAGGCGATCCGACCTCGGCAATCTGATCCAAAAGCCGGAGGGCTGCGGCGGTATCCGCTTCGCCGGTGTAGGGACCTTTTGTCGCTGCCGCCCGGCAGTGAACGCAGTTGAGATTGCAGTTGCGGGTGATTTCCCACGCCACAAGCCGAAGCGCCGCTTCTTTTTTCTCACCCTGAGGATGAGACATTGGAGATGGATGTTGTTTCATATTTTTTTGTTTGTAGCCGTAGAGACGCACGGCCGTGCGTCTCTACTAATGCCCACCCTACGAAGTAAAACTCCCGATGATGTCTTTCACATCGGAGATGTTGTTTTCAATTAAAAATGCTTCAATTCCTTCTATAATTTCTATTGCGGCACGGGGATTGACGAAATTGGCGGTTCCGATCTGAACCGCAGTTGCCCCGGCAATGAGAAATTCCAGCGCATCTTCTGCTGTCATGATACCGCCGATGCCGACCACCGGAATTTTTACACACCGAGCCGTCTGCCATACCATCCGCAACGCCACGGGTTTGATCGCGGGTCCCGAAAGCCCGCCGGTAATATTGGCAAGCTTTGAACGCCGGGTACGGATGTCAATCGCCATTCCCGTAATCGTGTTGATGAGCGACAGCGAATCTGCGCCCGCAGCTTCAGCAGCACGGGCAATTTCCGTGATGTCCGTGACATTGGGAGACAGCTTGACCATGACCGGCTTTTTCGTTCTGCGCCGGACAGCCTGAACTACTTCTCCCGCAGATTCAGCCTTCACGCCGAAAGCAATGCCCCCGGTTTTCACGTTGGGACATGAGATATTGACCTCAACGCCTGCCACGCCTTCCATATCTTCAATGCGCGCCGCCAATTCCGCATATTCCTCAACGGTTTTTCCGTAAATATTTGCGATCACCGGCGTTTCAAAGTTTTTTAAAAACGGGAGTTTTTCTTTTTCAAATGCCTCAATCCCGACATTTTCAAGACCGATGGCGTTGAGCATACCGCAGGCGGTTTCCGCAATTCTCGGCGGGGGATTTCCCTTTGACGGCTCCAGCGACAAGCCTTTTACGATAATCGCGCCGAGACGGTTCAAGTCCGTCAGTTCGCTGAATTCACGACCGTATCCGAAGGTGCCGGATGCCGTCATCACGGGATTTTTAAGCCTGATGCCTCCGATGTTTACTTGAAGATTTGTCATTCCTCATTTGCTCTCTGCAATTGTCTCATCATTCTGTTGACAGATGACCATTCATCAACCGCCAGATTGAATCTGCTCACTAAAAGCGAGGCGCAGGCAAGCGTTTTTGCGGCTTCCGGGGTCCGGCGCAGCGAACATGACCGCTTCGCATGAAAAAACATTGAGTTAAAATCTTTTGAGACAAAAGCGGCAACTGCATTTTCCAAATGCGCTTTTGCGCTGTCTTCGATGTCTGTCAGAATCCCCAGATCGGTCTTGCATCGGTGGCAGATCCGCTTCCCGGCATATTTTGCTTTACAAGTGGGACATTGTTTCATATTTATCATTCCAAAATAAAAGGTTCTCGCAAAGACCGCTAAGTACGCAAAGTTTTTTATGAATAAAGCTTTTTTCCTTTGCGCTCTTGGCGCCCTTTGCGAGAGACAAAAAGGTTTCTCGCAAAGACCGCTAAGTACGCAAAGTTTTTTAATAAAAAAGCTTTTTTCCTTTGCGCTCTTGGCGCCCTTTGCGAGAGACAAAAAGGTTTCTCGCAAAGACCGCTAAGTACGCAAAGTTTTTTAATAAAAAAGCTTTTTTCCTTTGCGCTCTTGGCGCCCTTTGCGAGAAATTCTGTGGGCATTTCATGCCCACCCTACCCAAGATAAAAGAGAATATCTTCCAATTCTTTCCACAGTTCTTTTGCCTCGTCAAGCCGCCCGTCTTTTACCGCATCCCGAATGTCTTCCATCAGATTGATCATTTCATCTCTGTCTTCATCTGAGGCGTCGCTGAGTTTTGACTCGGCTTTTTTCATGATGTTGGCAAGATCGGAAGGCATGTCTGCGTTATTTTGATTATCAACAATTTCAATATATTCATCTTCGGGATTGTCTCCCCACAAATCCGCAATGCGCTTTTTGGAATCCGACATTTCCGCTTCTGTGAACGCGGTGAAGGCGTTTTCAATAACAGCGTTGATTTTCCTGCCGCTTGCTTTTTCAACAGCTTCAATCTTGAGAATACCGTTGACATCCAAATCAAAATTCAGAAGAATGACGCTGCCTTCCGGCGTTTTGGGTGTAAGTTTGAACTTGTAGTTGCCGATTTGAATATTGTCTAATGCGTTGGGTTCTTCTCCCTGACAGACCTTTATTTCCACGGCTTCCTGATTGTCATAAACCGTATAAAATGCCTCGCTTTTTGCCGCAGGCAGCTTGGTGTTCCGGCGGATGAGCGGCACAAAGCGGGTCATGCACGGCTCGCCGTCCAATTCGCCGATGGCGGATGTGCCGAAAGTATAGGGCGTTATATCCAAAAGAACACTCGTTGCCTCAAAGCCCATTTCTCTGCCGGCCTGTATGGCAGCGCCCAGCGCGACGCAGAGGTCCGGGTCAATTTCGCTGTGAGGAAGCTTGCCGAATTTCTCTTCCAGCATCTGCGAAATTCTCGGAATGCGGGTGGAACCGCCCACCAGAATGATTTTGTCAACCGCCGAAGGCAGCAGCGACGCGTCTTTCAGCGCTTTGTTCACGGAGTCCATGGTGCGTTCCAGATCATCTTCTATCATCTCTTCAAAATCAAGTCGGGAAAGCTCGTAGGACAGATGCACATCTTTCCACGCTTTTTTGCCGATATGATCTTCTTCGATTTTGGCGTAAGGCGCGGAAGAAAGCGTCATTTTTGCCGTCTCAGCCGCCCGTCTCAGCCGCGCCAGAATCACCGGATTGCCCGCTGTGGAAATCTTTAATTCTTTTTCTATATATTCAATCAGTTGGTTTACAATCAACTGATCAAAATCATCTCCGCCGAGATGATTGTCGCCTGTGCTTGAAAGCACCTCGACAACGCCCTCCTGAATTTTGACGATGGAGACATCAAAGGTGCCGCCGCCGAGATCATAGATCAGAATGCGCCGGGTTTCCGAATGCGTGCTTTCATAGGCAAGGGCGGCGGCGGTGGGTTCATTGATGATACGAACCACTTCGAGTCCCGCGATTTCTCCTGCCGCTCTTGTCGCGTGACGCTGGGCGTCGGTAAAATACGCGGGTACGGTAATGACGGCTTTTTTAACCGGCTTTCCCAACACTTTTTCTGCCCGGTCTTTCAACGATTTCAGAATAAAGGCGGAAATTTCCTGCGGGAGATAAAGCATATCTCCCATCTGAATCTTCTGATCTTTGCCCATCAGGCGTTTCACTGAAAGCACCGTGCGCTCCGGCGCGATAATTGCCTGATTCCGGGCTTCAGCGCCGACAATGAGCTTTCCGTCCGCATCCACGCCCACGCAGGAAGGCAGAATGCCGTTATCTCCGTTTTTCAGGATTTCGGCTTTTCCGTCAATGATAAATGCGACTTCGGAATTTGTCGTTCCGAGGTCAATGCCTACAATCGGCTCCATATAGATATAAGTCTCCGTTTATTAAATAAATAAAAATGATCTGACCGATAAAATGATACGCTCCAATTCACTTTCATTATGTCTGAGAAGGTCATGCTCCCACAATTTATTCTTGTTACCGGGACAATCTTCTGCAAGAGAGCCTCCGATCTCCTCAGAAGTCTTTTTAATCGTTCTCTTTAGTTCCTCCGGGTCAGACAGCACTCCGAGAACGAATACTCTTTCTTTCAAATCATCCGGGATCCGACTCGTTACGCGACTTAACCGATTTTCATCTTTATCGAAATCAATAAGTAAAACCATTCTTCTCTCTTTAAAACTCCGCATGTTAGACACATAATTATCCGTAAATTGGTTTATAACTTTTGTCCAACCGCCGGCAGTCGGCATGATTTGAATGGCGTTTTCATTAATATTGAGATGATGAATAAACCCGTTTGCAATCTGGCGATTCGCATCGTCTTCGGGCAGCACAAGAAT
This sequence comes from Desulfatirhabdium butyrativorans, assembly GCA_022736535.1. Classification (GTDB taxonomy): domain Bacteria; phylum Desulfobacterota; class Desulfobacteria; order Desulfobacterales; family JAIFKL01; genus JAIFKL01. The sequence continues at coordinate 5,605 of DZCT01000091.1, forward strand.
ATACGGTTTATGCTTATTTCTGCTCATAATTCCATATCGCCGCAAATCAGGGCGGTTATAAGGTCGCCTGTCACAGGTATATCACTGAGCCGTCTGATCAACGTCGGCTCCAGATGGCTTTTCCGATCAAGTAAAAAGGTATTTTCATGTGAAAATTTTCGGATGGTTTCAGGATGATGAGAAGTTATCAAAAGTTGACTGCCAGCCTGAAATGAACGTCTCAGCGATGCCGCAAAATGCCCGACCTCTGACAAAGAGAGATAGTTGTCAGGCTCATCCCAGAAGCAGAAAAGCGGTCCGTAGAATTTATTGGCAGCCAAGACAAGGGCGCAAAGAAAAAAGCATTTCTCGCCGTCAGACAAGTCTTTGAAATCAACAGGCAGGCTCGCATGATTTGCTTCAAACCGCACAAGCATGTTTTTGGCGTCTTTGCCGATCCGTTCATTCTGAAAATCCTGAATATCAGGCATGACTTCCCGGAGATATTTGTCAATCTGTGTGTAAGCCGCAGGATAGCGACTGAGCAATCCGGAAACCCACTCCCCGAAGTTTGAAGCATCCCGTTTCGGTTCCAAACTTTCGCCCTCGGACTCTCCAATCATCAGACTTGGAATCGGAGCTAAAATGATTGTGCGGGCAAGCCAAGTCTTAAAAATATGAAGCGGGTCAGTTTCTGACTGCTCCTGAATTATCGGAAGCGCCACAAGATGCCAGTCCACCGAAAACTGCGCCTCACGACTTTGCAGACTGTTGTGAAGAACGACTTGGGCGACATTTCGAGAGTAAATCGGATTTCCTGAAACTGACAACTGCTCTTCAAAAACCCGAAGTTCTTTAAATTTTTCCGGCAACTCCAAGGCAAGGACATATTTATAGACTTTTTTGTCAAGTAATACTTCCAGTTCAAAGCGGATCGGGACATCAGACCTTCCACGGGTGAAATCCTCGGAGCGAACAAGCTGCCCGACTCTGTTTACGCCTCGGCTGATTGCCTGAAATATCTCCAACACAGCGGAAACAGTTGATTTGCCCGTACCGTTTTTTCCGATCAGAAGCGCGGATGACAGATTCTTTACGGTCAGTTCAAAGTTTTCCAGACATCTGAAGTTGTGTATATACAGTCTTTGGATCATAGCAAAATGATTCATCCTGTCAACGAACTCAGCACGATGCAACTCTGTAACACTCATTCCAGACAAGATTTAAGTTGTTGATGTAGTTCTCATAGCTCTCGTGATAGCCGATCTGCTTTTCAGGGTAGTGGTGCAAAGGTAGTGACTGAACTCCTGAAGAAACTGAGTTTTTTGAAAAAACTCAGTTTCTTAATCACTGCTTTTATACCACTGCCCTTTTCAGTTCCGTAGTCTTTAAGCTGCCAGTACGGCGGAGAAGTGATAATCAGATGAACGGATTCGTCAGACAGCAGGTTCATCCGGCGGCTGTCTCCGTTTATGATTTGATGCTTGGTTATCAGAAAAATTACTCCTTTATCTGCAATCTGAAATTTATACGATATTGCTATAGTCATCAAAAATCAGTTCTTTAAGTAAGTTTTATTTTCAAGCCCTGTTATCATTTTAAAACAAATTTCATACATTAAATCAGTCACCAGATTTTTATACTTTACATAAACTTCCTGAGTCACTTTTTCCTCAGAAGAAATATCACCCCCATGAGCGACTCCGTTTCTATATCTTAAAAAACTTGCTAAACATTCCTTTAGGTTCGGATTTGGATGTCTGTACTTTTTCCAATGCTCATCAAACGATTTTAAGCAAAATGCTTTCAATATTTTATTTAAAATATCAAAACTTACATTATTTTCTGTATTGATTTGGTGATATAATGAATGATGTTTGCTTGAAAAAAAAGCGTTCAGATCAGAGAAAAATTTCACTTTTCTGCTCTCTTTTTCCGGATAATTTCTAAATTGTTTAAAAGTATTCTCTATATGAAAAATTACAATTTCATTTCTGAAACCCTGAAATTCAATTTTTTTTGAATTTAATTCAGCAAGATATAATTGAAATGCCTCTTGGATAAAGCCTTCCCAAATGGAGTATATCATCGCTATTGATTGAACCGCAAAAATTTCAAAATGTTTGCGGGATAAATTGTAGCGTTTTGTGAACAATGCCCGTTCTATTTCAAAAAGCACGTTTTCCCTTTGTTTAATTATCTCCAAGAGTTTTATTTCAAAATCGGACATAGCCATTACTTATTGCTTACCGAACTGAAGATTTTATTAGCCCTTTTAAGTCTGGCTTTTATCCTATTCTTGCTGCTGGAAGCAACACCGGAAACTCGTCTGAATTCCTTATCTTCTTTCAATTCTCTGATTTTTGATTTTAACAGTTCGGTATTCTCTGTGTAATATTTCATATTCTGCGCCAATCCGATTGTTATTCCTTCAAAGTCAGAAGTTACAAAAAGATTTTTTTTATTTCTGAAAACCTTTTCGTCACCTATATCATCAATCATAGCGATAACCTGATTAAATATTTTTTTATAGTATCGGGTATCAAATTTTTCCTTTTTAACAGATTCTTCCATGAAAGAATTGAGAAATCCTTCAGTGTTTTCGTTAATTTTTTCCGCATTGTTCAGAAATGCGACAAATCTCAAGACCAATTCATGGTCATAAAGTTCCCGCTTCTTCTGTGTAGTTAAAGCTGTCAATTTTTGAAATGACTGATTTTGACTCAGCTCTGAAATCAGATCATTGATAGCCGGATTGACTGCACGGTAAACAGCATTCCGAATTTCCTGCGGCGTCGCTTTTGAGCCGCCGGAATTTAATCTTTTAAAAAGCTCATATTTCATTGCGGTATTACTTTCGCCACGCAATATCTCAACTCTGCAAACAGACCTTTTCAGGTTGATTTTATACTTAGTCGGAAGCGTATCAATATTGAAACCTTCCAAGCTTTGAATTAAACCGCCTGCCTCCAATGTCCATTTATTTCCGATGCTGATCTCTCCGTCTTCCTCAACATCATCCTCGTCATCAATCTGATAAGGCAAGACAGAGACATCCGTATTCAATTCACCGAAAAAACTTATAAAAGTCGCAACACGCTGCAAACCGTCAACCAATTCCCAAATCCCTTCTTCATCTTCTGCCACAAAAATCGGAGGAATGGGGATTGAGAGCAATATTGACTCGATCAGCGCTGTCTTCTGTTTCAGAGTCCATCTGAAAAGTCGCTGATATTCCGGTCGGATAATTAATTCCCCGTTTTTGTAGAGATTAATCAACTCTCCAAAGGAAATATCCATTCTGTCAGTAGAAAGTTTATCTCTTTCATCTGAAATTTCTTTTTCCAATATTTCTGTCTGTTTCTGCATGTTCTCATCCATTTTAATTTAACTGCTCCTTTCAATTACTGCATCATTCGTTCCCAGTCCGGTTTTAAACTGGAAACAATATTCGTCTGAGTCATAACCGAAGTCTTTGATGAGAGGGACAACAAATTTAGTCTCAATCTCTCGCTCATTCGTATTCGGACTTATCTGATTAAAAATTTCATTCCAATTCGCAGCCATGATAAGCTTCTCCTTTTCAAATCCCGAAGTGATAAATAGTGAGTTAGACGTTTGACTTATTTTCTCAATCGCTCAATTTCTTGCTGAATTTGTCCGATGACTTCTTTGTTCCCGATTTCACCGTCCAAGCTGAAAACCACAAATACTTTCCCCCCATATTTTTCTTCAAAATCTGTAAAACTTGACTTCATTCTCTCCGTCGGTGAGTAATTGCCGAAGTTGGCTTTTGCAGTGACAGGTTTAATCTGAATGCCAAATGCTTTACTGCCGACTTTTGCCACATAATCAATATCACCTGCGTGATCAAGTTCGGGATCGCTTTCTTCAAAAGCTATTTGCGGAAAATATTTTGCCAATCCGTCATTAACGACTGATTTTTCTCTTAAAAAGCCGTCAAAAGTTCTGTTAATTGTGAGATTGTAAATGTAATCAACACAGTCCTGAACCGTCAACTGACTGAACGCTGCCTGCCATTCGGGAATTACGACTTCAGTTATTTTCTCATGCAGCCGTTTCCCCAATTCATGAATAATCTCTGAGTTATTCTTGACAAATAACGCTATGGCTTGTTTTTTCATTATTATTCCAAATATTTGAAGCTTAAATTCATTCGACTTTTCTTCAAAGCCAAATCAAGACTGAAAAGGTTATTTACTTCCACTCCCAATGGTGTTAAAAAAACTTGGTCATAATCAGAAGTAGATTTCAGCTTTTCGATAAGCCCTAATTCAATACAATAATTACAACACCATGTCAAAAATTCGTGCATAGTTCGACCGTTGTAAGAAACGTTAAATAACCCATTAGCTATATCTAATCTGTTACGATCAAAATCATGCTTTTTAGGAAGCCAATGTCCATTAGTAACTTCTATAAATCTCAAAAACCAGTAAATATTGACTTTATGTATCTTGTCTTGCCAGCTACCATTTGTAAGGATTTTTAATAAAAGCCGCTTTTGCTCATTAGTCAAATCTATGGATGACACTTTACTCGTACAATCTACAAAAGGATTGATGTTATCAACAAAAATTTTACCATATTCACTCAAAACATATCTTGAATTTTTGATTGTAAACAATTCAAAGTCAAGGGCTATACGCTCATAGCAATTAAAATTTGTGCGACTTTTACTCTTATTTTGGAAAGGCACGAAGATTTCTTCAAAAGTGAGTTCTTGTTTTTCTAAATCTCTGAAGGTTTTCATAATTTTACCTAACCAACGCAAATAGCCAATAGTGTAGTTTTTGGGATTAGGCATTGCAAGCCCGACATTTAAGCTTAATCTTTCGACAGTTTTGGAGTATAATTCCTTAACAGACTCTATTGAGTAGCTCTTTATGAGAATATTATTATCATTTCCAAACTTTTCAATAAGTTTTTTATTTTTATCAATAGTTTCTTCTGCAAATAAAATACAATAGTCTGTTGAGTCAGAAAACTTGACATTTTTATAGTTGAGTATCTGATAGAAACAATAGTCTAATTTGATCTTGCTGTCTAATCTTGTTTCAAGTTCAACTACTCTATAATGGTTCGCAGAATTAGATAAAACAAAATCAATTCGACCAAAATCAGTTGTTATTTCCTGACCAATTACTTTGGAAATACCAAAATCAAGAGCATTTCCTAATTCTTTTAAATTATTAAGTAATGTCCATTGAACTAATGATTCTATCATAAATTTTTAATTTTTATCCTCTACAAATTGGAAAACTGCCCATAATGACCGCTCCGCCTGTGGTATTGGTCGTGGTTGTTTTCTGCCAGATGATCGCACCCATGTAGTCAAATCCGACGGTCTCACAGAATTTGATGATTTCTGTTCGGATCGGAATGACTTTGTAACGTCCGTAATACACAGAGCGTGCAAACTGATCCCCGATGTTGATGCAGAGCCGGCACCCCGGATGTAGCACTCTGTAACACTCGTTCCAGACAACATTCAGGTTATTGATATAGCTCTCGTAGCTTTCATGGTAGCCGATCTGCTTCTCAGTTCCGTAGTCTTTAAGCTGCCAGTACGGCGGAGAAGTGACAATCAGATGAACGGACTCGTCAGGCAGCAGGTTCATCTGCCGGCTGTCTCCGTTTATGATTTGATGCTTGGTTATCAGAAAAATTACTCCTTTATCTGCAAATTTCAGTTTTACCCAAAACAAGGATAAGTGGATGGCGAGATTATTCCGCCGCCCCGGCGCCGGTCAGATGTGTTTATAATTCTGTAATTTCAGGTATATGCTCATTTTCATATTTCTCAATCAGTATCCCTAAAATCTCCATAAATGACGCGAGCGGATGATTTTCATCTTCTCCCACTTCATCTGTCAGATTGTCTAACAGTTCAACAATTCTGTCATATTCTTCTTCAGTGCGGGGCTTATGCAACACCTCTGAGACAGGATGCCATATAGTTTCTAACCGCCGAATTTCAGAAACAGACATAGATCACTCCCTCCATTTTCCCTCATCATATTCCTCATGCGTCAAAACAGCACGGATATAAACCGTCTCTCTGTTATAGTGGACAGCCGCAATAAGTCTGGCTTTGTTTCCGCCGATATTGAATACCGTAAGCTTTCCTACCCGGTCGGCATCCGGAAATGTCTGACGCAAATGAACGAATGAATCAAACCTCTTTTTTTTCATCAGCTTGTACCAATGCTGAAGAGACGGTTTGACAGACGGATATTTTTCTGCAAATTCGTTAAGTCTTTTGCGTGTAATGATATGAATCTGATTATCCCCTCTTGCATCGTTTCATCTGAAATTATAAAAAAATGAGAAATCAGGGACAAGGGACACGCCAGCGGCGTGCCCCTACCTTTTCACACATTCACAATCACTTCGGCAGTTCTGATGACTTCATCGCCCCGGACAAAACCGCTCAGGAGTTCTTCCAGAACGATTCCTTTCTGCGCTTCAGGCTCGGAGCGTTTGCCCGCAGCCTTCATTGTACGAGGATCAAAGGGCTGTCCCGCTGTCGGCAAAAGATGAATCTCCGCCATCGCAAGGGAGCGGTCAAAGCGTCTGATGGCTATCTCATACCCTTCGATGATGCCGTTGATGCCGTCAACCACTTCGTCTGTTCCTTTGGGAACGGACTTGAAAATCCCTTTTGCTTTTGCCAGATCCGCCGCGGCTTTTGCCAAATCCTGAGATGCCTTATAGCCCCGAACCAAAGAATCCCGGACATCGAGAAAACTCAGGACAATTCTTTTTTCGCTGCCTTTCCGTATCCGCTCCTCAAGACCGGCAATATCCTCAGAACGCTCCTCAAACAATGCCTTGGATTCCCGATATGCGTCAATAAAGGACGTGAGCGTATCCAATGTCTTATTCTGCTCTCGGCTTTGGATCTGAATCTCTTTCCGCAATGCGGCAAATTCAGATAAAAGCGTATAGAGATCGCAGGCATCCATTTCCTCGCCCTCGGTTCCGGGTCGCGTGTCCGGCAGTTCTTCCAGCCAGAATTTGAAATCCTCCAGCGCGGTCTGCTTCCATTCAGACAAATTCCGGTATCCCTCTATCCGCTCGTTTACTTTTCCTGAGAAAAAACGAACATTCCACTTCATAAACCTGAATGCAATTTCTTTGAAATGACGCATAAACCATTCGCTGATCTTCAGCAGCAGATACATGTTGTCCTCCTATTTATAATAATAAAACAATTATTTATCAGCAGACCGAAAACTCTCATCGCGTCTGCAAAAATACAATTTTGAGTAGGGGTAAGCCCCCGTGCTTACCCTTCTTTCGCCGTCTGTCATTTCGACGAACGGAGTGAGGAGAAACCTGACAGGGATTTGCCGGATTCTGACCGTATCGGCATTCCGGCAGCCGCAATCCTGAAAATCCCGGTCAGATTTCTCGCTCCGCTCGAAATGACAGGGCGGGGCGAAAGGCAGCCGCAGGGGGCTGCCCTTACGTCTCCAACAGTTCTTTCAATCCCACCCGCCGGCGTCTGGGTTCCCGTGCATCTGCCAGCGCCAACAGTGCTTTTTCATAATCCTGAGCCATCATTGCCCCGAACATTTTCTGTCTGACACGACTCCGCTCATCTTTAAGGGCTTCATAAGCCTCCGTGATTTTACGGAATCTCACAGGGTCTTTTTCCGGTGTGTATTTTTTGACCCATTTCAGATAGCTGTCACGGATTTCTTCATCCGAAGCGTCTGTCGGAACGTCGAGAATAAGATAATATGTGAGCATAATTTTTCCTTTTTTCGGAGAGAAACGG